>DATNPK010000025.1 GCA_036703275.1 Coleofasciculaceae cyanobacterium
TTTTCGATACCTGATGGATGTAATTCCTTTAGATGCCAGCTTAGTCAAAGGTTCTCATGGTCATGTTACTCAGGCGGTAGGGCGATCGCCATTGTTAATTACTCAACAGCAAGACTTATTAAATAGCAAAACTATTGAAGCAAAAGAGGTATTTCAGATAATCTTGGCTCATCTCAGCTAAACTTTAGTAGATCGATAATTTCATCGGTCTGTTGATGAAAAATTGGCTGGCGTTTGATTTGATAATTGCGATCGCTAGGCAACTCGATCTTAAATTCCTGTTTGACTGTACCTGGTTGGGCAGAAAAGACATAAACTCTCTGGGATAAAAATACGGCTTCTGTTACATCATGGGTAATCATCAAAATAGTGCAGTCTGTTTTACGCCAAATTTCTAAGAGAAACTGCTGCATAGTTTCTTTGGTTTGAATATCCAATGCCCCAAATGGTTCGTCCATAAGCAGTATTTTCGGGTTGGTAGCTAAGGCACGAGCGATTGCTACCCGCTGTTTCATGCCTCCTGACAGTTCTTTGGGTAAAGATTTAGCAAAATTAGCCAGACCGACAATATTTAGGTAATAAGAAGCTGTTTCTTTTCGTTCCTGAGCCGAAACTTTTAATAGCTTTAAGCCAAATTCGACATTCTTTTGAACTGTCATCCAGGGATAAAGAGTATATTTCTGAAACACCATGCCTCGATCTGCACCTGGCCCTATAATTATCTGATTGTCTACAGTAATTGTTCCTGATGTGGGCAAATCTAAACCCGCAATCAACCGCAGTAGGGTAGATTTACCAGAACCCGAAGCACCTACCACACAGATAAACTCTCCCGTCTCAACGTGCAGATTAATATCTTTAAGAGCAACTATTGCCCCTTTCTTGGTCAAAAATTGTTTGTGTAAACGAGATATTTCCAGATGCATAATGACCATTAATTAATTTGGGCAGCATTTTAGGTGTTGGAATTGCTTGTACCTTTTTATCATTTATTTTTTACTCAACATCAAAAGTAGCACTTGCTGACGTAAATTTAATTAGAATGCCCATTTACAGGTCAATCTAACTAGCAAGCGAAAAAAAATGTCGATCGCAAAACCAATTAAACCTAAGACGATTAGACAAGCAAAGATTTCTTCAGTCCTGAGAAACTTTTGAGCTAATAAGATTCTTTTGCCCAAACCCTCATTGGCTGCCAGCAATTCGGCTACCACCACCAAGTTCCAAGAAGCTGCCATGTTGACCCGAAATGTATCGAAAATACGAGGAATAATATAGGGGGTAATCACTTCCAGTAATATCTGCCAACGCTTTCCCCCCAAAGTATATGTAGTTTCGATTAAATCTTGAGGCACAAACTTAACGCTGTCCATAATCATCAAAATATTAAAAAACACCGTGCCGATAAATATCAGCGCAATTTTGGGTGCTTCATCAATGCCAAGATAGATAATTAATAAAGGAATAAAGGCAGGGGCAGGCATATAGCGCACAATGCCAATAATTGGTTCAAACAAAGCCCGAATACTGGCAAAAGTTCCCATCAAAATCCCCAAGGGAACAGCAACGATCGCTGAAAGAATAAACCCTATACTAACTCGAGCAAAGCTGCTGAATGCATCTTTTGCCAAATATCCCTGCGACCATAATTTTTTAAAAGCTTCGATCACATCAGTAGGAGACGGTAAAAAAATCGAGTTTATTCCTGCATACTGACTGACCAAAAGCCAAATTAGTAAAGGAATTGCGATCGACAAGGTAATTAAAATTCCAGACAAACTTTGAGGAATATCTTTAGCAATACGCCAAAAAGTAGAGGGCTTTAAATTATCTTTAACAACTCTAGAATTTAAAGCTTTAAACGATTCACTTTTAGCCATTCTTGATAATTATTACGTCTACAAATATCATTGATAACGATTGAAAAAGATCTGCGGTAATTGTTTATTAAGTAGCTACAAGACAATCTAACTACACTTTAGCTACTTAATCTTTAAATATTACTTTGCCGCAGCTGCATAAGCTTGAACAAACTGTTTATCTAAAATCTTAGTAAAATCTGGAGCTTCAGGAATAAAACCTACTTCGATCATAAATTCAGACATTTGCGGGGCAGCATAGGGCATATGTTTCATACTGTCACCATTACTAAATGCTGTCAAATTGTCTTCAATGGTGAACATTTTTGTTCCTTTTTTAAACAACTGTAATTCTTCTGTAGTAACACTTGCTCTATTTGCCATAATTTCATCGGCTTTTTCAGGATTTTGCGCCATAAAATCCATAACATCATACCAAGTATTTACCAGTGCTTGAGCTTTTTCTGGCTGCTCATCAATGAGCTTTTGACTTACTACCAATAAGTCAGGAATTGCTCCAGGAAACTCCGCCGAAGAAATTAATTCTTTAGAGCCTTCTCGTTTGAGTGCAGTTAACCAAAAAGGAGGAAAAGCACCAACAGCGTCAGCTTGTCCAGACGCAAAAGCAGCAGCAGCAGCACCCGTTTCTAGAGGAACAATTTCGACATCTGACCGCTTCATGCCCTTAGATTGCAACGCCAAAGTTAGCAGAAAGTCGTCTACTACTCCCTCTTCTACAGCAACTTTTTTGCCTTTTAAATCCTCAATAGTATTAATATCTTCAGCGACGATAATTTTGTCGTTTCCAGCGGAATTATCGTTAACTAAAATAGCTACTTCTCCATTGATCGCATCAGTAGCAAAAGAAATAGTGTCGTTGAGAGTTTGACAATTACCGTCTAATTGACCAGCAGCAAAGGCCTCCATTGACTCAAGATAGCCGTCAAACCACTTCATTTCAACATTGACGTTATTTTTAGCAAACATACCTTCTTGTTCGGCGATCGCCCAAGGCCACCATCCAGCCCAGTTGCTATAGCCAATAACAATAGCTTTTTCTTCAGGAGTTGGGTTGTCTGAATCTGATGTTTGAGGGGCTTGAGAACAGCTAATCGCTAATATTAAGCTGAGGCAAAATACGCTAAGTAATGATAGTATTTTTCTTCTATTCATTCAAATTGATAATTATTTAAGAAATATAAGTATGGGCGAGCAATAATATAAATCCTTTAGCCCAAAATGTAAATATTAATTATAAATATTAGCCAACAATAACTTGCTCTCGATAGGTAATTTTTTAAAAAATTGTGTTTTGATAAAAATTAAGGTTTTTAATATTTACTTACTAATTTATTGGGTTGTTCTACATAAGGTAGTTACCAATCAAATCAAAGATTTAAACCAGCTTCTGTTTTAGCCGCTACAAAAAAAGTAGTTGGATTATAGTTCATTAAATTAACACGATCGCCTATAAATTCTGAATCTATAGTTAAAATTAAAGCCTGCGTTAGGTTTTCGTGCATAATTGGAAAATACAATTACTTGCTTGCATGTCGTTGCTTTTTCAAATTCCTATCTTCCAATAGTGTATAGAGTACGGGGACAACTATTAAACTTAGCAGAGAAGAAGTAATTAAACCGCCAATAATGCCGACAGCCATCGGTTGACGCAATTCCGAACCCGCACCCCAGCCTAAAGCGATCGGCAGCATTCCCAAGATAGTGGAAAAGGTAGTCATGACAATCGGGCGTAAACGTACTACTCCAGTGTTTAAAATGGCTTCAGTGCGATCCATTCCAGAAGCACGTAGTTGATTAACATAGTCTAGAAGTAAAATAGCGTTTTTATCTAATAGACCCAACAGAAAAATCAAACCAATTAAAGAAATCATGCCAAAATCACTCTGGGTAATTAGCAAGGCTAACATTGCCCCCACAATAGACAATGGTAAAGATAAACCAATTACCGATGGTTCTAGCCAGCGACGAAACGGCAAATAGAGAACTATCATCATTGAAACTATCGCTAAAGTTAGGGTAATTGCGAATTCCCCCAGAATCTTTTTAGATCTGGCCGAATCTCCTTCCAAATCGAAATCAATATCAGCAGGTAGTATTTTATTAGCGATCGCCTTGGCTTGTTTTGTGGCATCGCCAATGCCTAGATCTGCCGTCAAGTTTGCGTTGATATAGGCGACTCTTTGGCGATCTAGATGGATAATTTTGGTTAAAGGTTGACTAACCCCGTCCACACGAACATCATTGAATCCTGATAACTGTTGGATTTCTGATTGAAACGCGATCGCACTTTTGCTTAATTTATCTAAATCTTCTCCTGCTAAAGAGACTTTAAAAGAGGGATCTTCCCCCGTTTCCACAAAGGGTATATCTTCAACACTGATAATTACATTAGGTATTTGGGGTAAATTTTGACGGACAGATTCTTGTACCTGACTAGTATTTAAAGCGCGATTGTCTTTTAATTTGATATAAAGCTGACCTTTATTAGGTTCACCCCTAACTCCCGCAATAGTATAAACAGATTCTACGGCTGGATGAGCTAAAACTGTTGATTCTATTTGTTCTCCTACGGTAAGAGTTCGACGTAACAGAATTTGTTCTGGCGATCGCGCCATATTTTTCAGCCAGCTAAAACTGCTTCCTGGTTCATCTTTAGAGGGCGAATTGTTATTACTTTCTACTTCTGGTGCAGAATTGGCTAATTTTGGTAATGGGGTTGTGTAAACAATTTTAAATTCCCCTCGATTCAATTGAGGAACAAAACCTTGAGGAATCAACGGAATTAAAGCAATACCTGCAATAAAACTGGCGATCGCTATACCCACTACTTGTTGGCGGTGGTTTAATGACCATTGCAGCAAATTACGATAACCGTTGACGATAAATCCTTGTCGATGATTCCCTGGTTTAATATCTTGACGTGTGAGCCAGTATACAGCCAGTACTGGGACTAAAGTTCGGGCTGCCAAAAGAGAAGTTAACACCGCTGCGGAAATAGTTAAACCAAATGGACGAAAAAATTGTCCTAGTGTGCCTCCCATCAACCCTATAGGCAAAAATACCGCAACGATAGTTAAAGTGGAAATGGAGGCGGTAAGTCCAATCTCGCGAGTAGCCGAAAAAGCCGCTTGACGAGGGCTTTCTCCTGCTTCTAAATGACGCATGATGTTCTCTACTTCGACAATCGCATCATCGACAATAATCCCTATAGCCAAAGCCAAAGCTAACAGGGTTAAGGTTTCAAAGTTAAACCCCGCTACCGCCATGACAATAAATGTACCGAGTAGAGATACAGGAATAGCGATCGCCGTAATTAAAGTTGCTTTAAAATTACGTAGAAACGGAAAAATAATCATAATTGCTAAAACAACCGCACTTAATAAAGTTTCAATTGTCGCTTTAGTGCTGTCGCGAATATAGCCAGCGGGAGTTTCAGCTAAAATTAACTCTACATTTGGCAAACGCGGTTTTAGTTGAGCTACTTGCTGTTCAACCTGCTTGACAACTTCTAGTGTATTTGCGTCGGCTTGTTTGATCACCTGAAAAGCGATCGCCTTTTCGCCATTAAAGTGGATTAAGCTATTACTATTGGCAGTGGGAATCTCCTGATTGAGATCGCTATCGAGATTTCCTAAAATATCAACCCGTTGAACTCCTGGTAGTTGTTTAATGGCGGGAATAATTTCAGTCGAAGCAATACTATTTAATTTTTCTAAGTCGCGTTCTTGATTGGTGACGCGATCCTGGCCTTGCAGGGCAAAGCTTGTATCGTCCGTAACAATGTAGCTGATCGCGCTCGTTTCGTTAAGATTGAAAGGAATTATTTCTAAATCTGTGCTAGAAGGTAAAGATATTTGCTTAAGATTAGCTTCAATCGTAGCGGTAGCCTCTTCAATATCAATATTTGTATCTAATAATAAATTGACTACCGTTTGTCCTAAATATGTAGCAGAAAATAGCTGCGCTAATCCAGGAGTTTCGGCTAATGTACTTTCTAAAGGATTAGTTATTTTAGCTTCTGTGGCTAAAACTGAGGTTGTATCAGCCTGAGCGCGAATTACTACGATAGGAAAGTTAACGGCTGGAAATAAAGAATATTTCAGCGAACTAAAAGCAAATAAGCCTGCTATTGCCATCGTTAACCAGAGGAAAATAGTCAGACGAGAATGTTCGATTGCCAGACGGGAAAGATTAAACTGCTTCTTAAACATCAGGAGATTAAACACAGAGTCTAATCGCTATTCTTACAGAAAGAGTATCATCTTGTTCACTAAATACTAGTAGTGAATTAAGAAATTATCGACACTGAATTTTCATAGCGATCGCCAAAATAAAGCAGAGAAAGTTATGAATAAAAATTAAAAACAAACATCATCTCATAAATAAGCTACCGAGAAACCGTACATTAAGAACGTACTTTCGGCAATTTAAAGATAGCGATGCAAAATACAGAAAACTTGAAGACTTCATTACTATCTGATGCCAGTAAAAGATTAGAACAGGCTTTAAAGCACGTTAATATTTCCGATGATGCGATCTCCCGTTTACAGCACCCCAAAACTAGCCTTATTGTGTCTATCCCCGTGCGGATGGACGATAACAGTTTAAAAGTGTTTTCAGGTTATCGAGTGCGTTACGACGATACTAGAGGTGCGGGAAAAGGCGGAGTTCGTTATCATCCTGGGGTAAGTTTGGATGAGGTACAGTCTTTAGCTTTTTGGATGACGTTTAAGTGTGCCTTGCTCGATTTGCCTTTCGGTGGTGCTAAAGGAGGTATTACCGTAAATCCCAAAGAATTATCCAAGGCAGAATTAGAAAGATTGAGTCGGGGTTATGTAGATGCGATCGCCGATGCTATTGGTATAGATATAGATATTCTTGCCCCTGATGTCTATACCAATGCGGTAATTATGGGCTGGATGATGGATCAATACAGCACGATTAAGCGTCACCTATGTCGTGGCGTAGTTACAGGAAAGCCATTGGCATTGGGCGGAAGTAGAGGCAGAGACACGGCTACGGCAATGGGAGCCTTTACCGTAATTCAAGCTATGTTGCCCAAATTTAAATTAATTCCCGCTGAAACCACCGTAGCAATTCAAGGTTTTGGCAATGCGGGTTCAACTTTGGCAGAGTTACTGGCTGAAGCAGGATACAAAATAGTCGCCGTTAGCGATTCTAAAGGAGGTATTTACTCGTCTCAGGGTTTAGATATTGCCAGCATTAAGCAACACAAAGATCAAAGTCGTGAGATGAAAGCCGTATATTGCCACGACACTGTATGCAGCATTGTAGAACATCAAACTATTTCCAATCAAGAACTGCTGGCTTTAGATGTCGATGTCTTGATTCCTGCTGCTTTAGAAAATCAAATTACCCAACACAATGCCGAAGCTATCAAAGCTAAATATATCTTTGAAGTCGCCAATGGCCCAATAAATTCCGATGCCGATCAAATACTTGGCGAAAACGGAACTTATGTCTTCCCTGATATTTTAGTCAATGCTGGAGGCGTTACCGTTAGTTATTTTGAATGGGTGCAAAATCGTAGCGGTTGGTATTGGACACTACAAGAAGTTAATCAACGTCTTCAAGAAAAGATGCGCCAAGAAGCAGAACAGGTTTGGCATCTCAGTAAAAACTTAAATATTGATATTCGCACCGCTGCTTATGTTCAGGCTCTTAAAAGATTGGCAACAGCATTAGATGCTAAAGGAACCAGGAATTATTTTATTGCTAATTAATTATTAAATCTTAGCTGGGTTGTCTCTTCTTGGCTATTAAGATTCTTGTTATCTATCAATATCTCTTGTTGTGGTGCTGGAATGGGAATTCCTGCTCGATCGAAGGCTATTTTAACTCGGCGGCGAAATTCTCGAGCAACTTCCCACTGCTTCAATGGTTCAGTTTTGATCCAGACGCGAATTAAGATTCCGCGATCGCTGAACTGTTCTACGCCCAAAATCTCGGGAAACTCCCAAATCCGTTCACACCAATCAGAACATTGCGTCATGTCTTGGGCTACTTGAGTGACTATATCTAAAGCGCGATCGATGTTTGTTTGATAGGCGACGGGAATGTTAATATCGGCTCTAGACCACTGGCTAGAACTGTTTGCCACAATATCAATCGCACTATTGGGTATGGTAATTAATCGTCCTTGCGCATCTCTTAATTGGGTAATCCGCAAATTGATATTTTCGACCAAACCACTGACTGTACCAATATCAACAATATCTCCTACAGCATAGCGATCGTCCCAAATGATAATAAAGCCGTTAATCGCATCTTTGATCAGGTTTTGTGAAGCCAGTGAGATACCCAAGCCAAATATACCTGCACCAGCCAAAAGAGGTGCTAAATTAACTCCATTTACCCAAAAGGCAGCTAGAATTCCCACGCCAGCCCAAACAATGGTTACTGCACTACGTAAAATTCGAGTTGTAGTATTAATCCTTAACTTTCCTCGCTGGTTAACTTTTGGATCTTCAGGTTGTCTATCGAGTGCTGCTGCACTGAGTTTAGCGATTAGAAAATAAGTCCAACGAATTAAAAAGTAGACAATTAAAGCCACGACACCAATACGGAAAGGAATTTTCAAAGCTGCAATCAGTAAAACAGGGATGATGCGCGTCTGCGGGTATAAATCGAAGATAAATAGAGTTCCACCACACCAAACTAAAGCTTGAACTAATTGCAGCAGTCGATAGTGAATTTCAGTTAAATTCCATTTTTGCCGACGAGCCAACTGCTCTGGTACAGATAAGCTTTTTAAACTGGCTGTTGGAGCTAGTTGTTTAGCTGATTTACGTAGTTTTCTAATTTCCCGATTTAAAGGAAAATTACTCAGCCACATCACAGCAAAAATACATAATCCGATGATGACCTGTTTTGTTAAATATCGATGCGATCGCTGTTGTCTGGCTGTTGCTAAACCTTGCTCAATCGTCGATTTAAGTTCCCTCGCCCTAACTGGTACACCCACATCATTCGCTTGAGCATCGGTATTGGTTACGGTAAACAAACGTTCTGAGCGATCCCCAATAGTCAGATATAGATCTTGTAAATTACCGTTTGGTTTTACCGCAACTTCCGAGTCATTACTGCGATCGGCTAAGTAATCTGCGGTTATTTCGCCAAAACGTGCCTGAATTTCGCTAATTCTGTCAGATAACAATTCATCATCCGTAGCAGACAGCTTAAACAAACAGCGTCCATCCAAACGAATACAAGCAGAATTGAAGGAATTTTTCTGTACTTGACGCAGTAATTGGGAATATATTGCCAAATCTGGCAAGAAGGGTAATTGTGCTGTGGCTGGAGCAATTCCCACGGTAATTGTTGAACTTAAAATTAATAGAGCTACTAAGAGCTTTTTCTTAAGCATATATTGACAACGGTTTGGTCTTAACTAAGGCAATCTACAACAATCTACAATGAATAATAGTTTTATAAAGTTAAATTCTCAAGGGTGATTTTTACAAGTCTTTTAGTCTGCCTGCTCAGAATCAATTGCCAAATTACTGCTAAATTGAATTGCTCAACCGTCAATCTATTTTTGTCTGTCCAATCCAAATCTCTAAATTTATGACTAATTCAGAATTGACTTCGCTCGACAGTTTTTGGGGGAGTCTTGCCTATCCTTTGGGTTTAGTTTTTCTTTACCTGGCTACATTGGTGATTTTGGCAGAATTTCTCAGTCGCCTACTAACCGACGATCCTGAATTGACTCGCAAAGTGGTTCATATCGGTAGCGGCAACGTAATTTTATTGGCTTGGTGGCTAGATATATCTAGAGGCGTAATTATCGGTGCAGCTATTATTGCAGCAGCGATCGCTATTGTATCTTACCTAATCCCGATCTTACCCAGCATTGAAAGTGTAGGACGTAAAAGTTTTGGCACACTATTTTATGCGCTCAGCATGGGTATTTTAGCTGCCTGTTTTTGGCGGAGTAGTCCTCAGTATGCGGTCATCGGTATTTTAGTTATGGCGTGGGGAGACGGCATGGCGGCGATTATTGGTCAGCGTTTTGGTAAACACAAGTATCAGGTAGGACAGATAACTAAAAGCTGGGAAGGTTCTCTAGCAATGGCATTAGTTGCCTTAACTGTTATCGGGACTTGGTTATTTTTGGTAGAGGGAAATAGCTGGCAAACGTGGACAATTTCGATAGTGGTTGCTTTGGTCGCCACAATCGCCGAAGCATTTTCTAAGCTAGGCATAGATAATCTAACCGTTCCTTTAGCTAGTGGATTCTTGTGTTTTTTTGGTGTTCAGGCACTATTATTAAATTAAATATCGACCAAATAAACTTTAATATTTAGCCAGATTACTTTTAATAATGACAAATTCTGCTCCTCAACCAATTGAAGAACCTATTTCTCAAGAAAAAAAGGTAGAAGATCTCCCCCAAATTGCTCAAGCAAAAGATAGCTATGTTAAGTTAGCAATGAGGAACATGGTTCGCAAAGGAAAACAGTCTTTATGGCACTTTTTTCTGACTACCGTTGGTCTAGTAGGGCTTTTAATCGGTCTAGCTTATTTAACCAAACCATAAACAAAATTATGTATGAATATAATTGTTAAACAACCTATAGATGCCATAATTTATGTAGAAAATGATTATCAAGGGAGTTTGTCTGAGTCAGATTTGCTCGAAATCAACTTGATTCCGTGGGTTAATTGGTTTGAGGATTGGTTGCAGTTATTAAGTTCTACTAATACTCAGCTAGGCACAAGTTGCGAACTTAGTCTACGCCTAACCAGCGATCGCCAAATTCAAGCATTTAATCATCAATATCGCTGTTTAGACAAACCGACAGATGTCTTGGCTTTTGCTGCTACGGAAGCAAATATTACTCTTCCTATAGATATTGCTGAACCTGTATATTTGGGAGACATTATTATCTCTTTAGATACTGCTGCTCGACAGGCAATCGAACAACAGCATTCTTTTATTATAGAGTTGGCTTGGTTAGCTAGCCATGGCTTGTTGCACCTTCTCGGTTGGGATCATCCTGACGATCTCCGCTTACAGCAGATGTTGCAGCAGCAGTCTAAACTAATTCAATTACTAAATATTTAAGCAAAATGTTGATAAATTGCCAATATTTATACTGTTTTATTTGAACATTTTGTTTAGTAATTATTAGGTTATAAATAAATACATATACGGATTAATATTGAGTCTATCGCTATGATTGAATCAAACCAAAAAACCAATCCGAAACTGTCTTTAATCAATATAAATATGAAATCTTCTACTATTGCCCCTACTCAAGAATCATCTATAGCTAATCCAAAAATTATTCGTAACTTAGCCTGGCAGGTAGCACCAAATTTATTTTTAAGTTTTAAATATGCTTGGGCTGGTCTGCGCTACGCTTTTGCTACACAACGAAACTTTCGCATTCATACTTTTATTGGCATCTTCGCAGTAAGTTTGGGTGCTGTCTTGAGAATTGATGCTATAGAAATGGCAGTAATCACCATGACCTGTGCTATTGTCATGGTCTTGGAATTGATCAATACGGCAATTGAATCTGTTGTCGATCTAACAGTTAAGCAGAGTTATCATGAGCTAGCTAAAATAGCCAAGGATTGTGCTGCTGGAGCAGTATTAGTTAGCGCGATCGCAGCAGTAATCGTAGCAACATTTATCTTGCTTCCGCCGTTATTTCAGCGTATTATGCTTATGATGTAATGGAGATTTAACTTGATTATAGTTATTGATAATTATGATAGCTTTACCTATAATTTGGTGCAGTATCTAGGAGAGCTGGCTCAGGAATTGCCTGTAGCATCAGATATACAGGTTTATCGCAACGATGCTATCGATATCGATCTGATTGATCAGCTTAAGCCAGACGGAATTTTAATCTCGCCAGGTCCTGGTCGTCCAGAAGATGCAGGAATATCGCTTCAATTAATCGAAAAACTGGGTTTTCAGATTCCTATATTGGGTGTTTGTTTGGGTCATCAAAGTATTGGTCAAGCTTTTGGCGGCAAGATAGTTTCTGCACCTGTGCTGATGCACGGTAAAACATCTATGATACATCACCAAAATGTCGGCGTATTTGCTGGATTAAAATCTCCTTTCACCGCTACTAGGTATCACAGTTTGGTCATTGAACCTCAGACCATTCCCGATACTTTAGAAGTTACAGCTTGGGTAGAAGACGGCACGATTATGGGTGTTCGTCATCGAGACTATCATCATCTTCAGGGAGTACAGTTTCATCCTGAAAGCATTTTGACGGATAATGGGAAATTATTATTACGTAATTTTTTGCAATCTCTAGATGGGAAACCGTTACCTAATTCTGATTAAAACGAATTATTTTGATCCCCCTTACGATATAGGTGCAGTAAACGTTATTTAGTTATTTAATTTAGCATTTTATGAAACGTCGACAATTAATCCGCTACGGTGGAATCGGTTTGACAACGGCGATCGCTACAGGTTTAATGTCTCGTCGAACTATTTTGGCTCAGGATAATTCTGATGGAGTTAGTATTCAGTATTTAGGACACACCTGTTTTTTATTTACGGGTAGTGGTTTAAAAGTACTAGTCAATCCCTACGAATCAGTTGGCTGTACCGCAGGCTATACCTTACCAGATCTACAGCCTGATGTGGTGTTAGTGAGCAGCTTCCTCTTAGATGAGGGTGCAGTTGAGTCAGTAAAAGGCAATCCCGAAGTGATTACCGAACGAGGTGTTCACCAGTTTGCCGGCATTAAATTTCAAGGATTTTCTTTACCGCACGATCGCGAGTCAGGTCGTCGCTTTGGTACAAATATTGCTTGGCGATGGACTCAAGGAGGGGTCAATATCCTGCATTTAGGCGGTGCTGCGGCTCCTTTAGCTACAGAAGATAAAATTCTCTTAAGCGGTGCAGATATTCTGCTTACTCCTGTTGGTGGAGGAATGAAAGCCTATAATCCTCAAGAGGCAAAACAGGTAGTCAAAGTTCTCAATCCTAAGATGGTAATCCCGACTCACTACCAGACTAGTGCAGCGAATAAAGAAAATTGTGATTTAGCACCTGTAGAACAGTTTCTTGGCTTAGTAGATGATCTCGAAGTTGCTCAGGTAGGAAGCGATCGCTTTACAGTCAAGAAGTCTTATCTGACTGGCGATACAACTTTAGTTAGAGTTTTAGATTACAGCTCATGAGCTTTATAATTTTCCTGGGACTTGGTGTAGGTTCTATCGCCTGGGGTTTAAAGTCCACAGAAGAAATAACTCAACTATCAGCAGCAATTATTGGCGCAATTTTTCTTGTCTGGGGTCTTTGTCTGACTCCCCAAATGTATTTATTGGGTGCAGAAATCCTCGCAGTTGTTGCCGTGTTTAGGATCTGCGTTCGTTGTTGTGAGTGCGATCGCTAAATTCATTACTGTTGACAGTAGAGACGTTCTCTCGAATGTCTCTACCACCATTACTTTACCGAACCCAATCAATTCTTATCTGCGTGAGGTTCAGCACCCTGACTAAGTTGCCAGGCGATCGCATTTAAAACCAAATTACCATTACCCGAACAAGTTTCCTGAAATTCCTCTTGGGCGGCTACTACCGAGCCGAGTTTTTCAATGGTTTTGCCGTATTTTTTATCTTTAGCTAATTCTTTCTCTTCGGGAGATAAAGGACGCGATCGCTCTAAAACTACTTTAATAATTGGAACATATTGCTCTGCTTCTTCTGATGCTTCCTGCACCTCTAACTGTAGTTTAGTTAACTGAATAATTTCTTGCGCTCCCTGAACAATGGGCAATAATTCCTGACTATCTGACACGGCTTTGGTAGATTTTACTTGAGGACTATCTGAGGGTACATAAAAAATATGGTCTGATGTTAAACCATCAGGAAAACGATTGACATCAATCTCTTCTTTTTCCCACATCTCTTGCACGATATCTAAAGCTTTAGCACGATTTTTCTTAGTGTCTCCTGTTCCTGGTACTTCGACTAAAATTCCTTCTTGCTCTGCTGCTGGCTTGGAAAGATCGCTGACTGCCACAAAATGAGAAACTGCTGGGGTCTTGGTCATTTTAAGTAAAAATCCAAAAAATTCAATATTATTGTACTACTTTTATTCCCTAAAAAAATTTGCTGTAAGTAGAACAGAAGACTGAATTTGAAGAGAAACTACAGTTGATGTTATTGAGCCAGGAAATAAGACAGTTTTCTAATTGCGCTCAAATTGTCGAAAAATTACCGCCACACTAATCAACAATAAACTGTTAAATAAATAGATCATATTAAAAGCTTAATTTAATTTTAATATATTAATTTTAAGATTTTAAGACAGTGTCTTGATAGCTTATTTAGGAGTTTAATAACGCGCTCGCGCTAGCTACTAGGCAAAATCATCAATTAATTGAAGTAACAAATTTTGGCACAAAATTTTTACAGAACAATAAGTTAACCGACTTCGACAGTTATAAAAGTTTATTTACAGCCGTCAACAGTTATTGGCAGAAAGCCAATAAAATTTCCTATGGATAACATTTTAGTGATTGGTGCCGGCTCAGTTGGCGCGTTATTGGGAGCTTCTCTAGTTAAAGCTAATTTGAAAATTACTTTTGCTAGTAAACCTGGCAGCAACTACACTCATCAGCTACAAGAACAGGGTTTAAAAATACATTACGCCAACGGAGAAAAATTGTGGATTTCACCATCCAATCCTCAAGTTCGATTTCTCGATACGGCAACGTATCTCGTTGAAAAGTTTGACCTAATTATTGTTGCTATTAAAAGCAATCATCTACATGATGTTGTTTCTTATATCCAAGCTCACTCCAACTCAAATACAATTTTGATTCATGCTCAAAATGGAATTCCCTACTGGTGGTTTGATGACGATAGCTATTTAAATTTACTCAGCCAAAACCTATTTAATAAGTTAAGTTCTCGTCCTTATTTAGATAGTGTCGATCAAAATGGCTATCTCTATAAAAATTTAAGCAAATTCACTTTGGCAGGCTGTGTAGTAAAAGCTCCTTGTCGCAGAACAGCCCAAGCAGAAATTGAAGTCAGAAAGCCGCCTCAATTAATTCTCGGTTTAACCAAAAACGGTAATTGCAATTCAAAACAACAAATTATAGTCAAGCATTTATGCGAATTGTTTTCTCACCATGGCGTAACCGCTACCTATACAAGCGAAATACGCGCAGCAGTATGTAACAAACTAGCCATTAACGTTACTACTAATGTTTTGTCGGCTTTGACTGGAAAGGTAATTGCCGACTTAACTACTAATTCTCACACAAACAGTCTAATTAAAACTGTGATTGCCGAGGTCAACTATATTTTTGTTCGTTATGGTATCAAACCAGAAGATTTACCCACTGAACAAAAAATTTATGCTTATATTAAAACTCCAGGTAGCCAAAGTCATCTCCCTTCTCTCGCCCAAGATTTTTCTCAACATAAACCAGGGGAAGTTAGTTTAATTACAGCACTGGTAGAAATGGCAAAAATCGCCCAGCTTAAAGTACCAACTTTGTATAGTTTGAGTGAATTACTACAGTTATGCCAAACCTACAGCCTGAAAAGCTCCAACGGTAAGTCACATATTCTCACCTTAGATCATTCTTCTGGCTACTGTACGTTAACTAATGATGTTTGCCAAAGCAGCCTTGTAAATAAATGGCAGATATCTAATTTACTGACTCATCTTGTTCAGGTAAATGTATCGGCACTAATTAGTTAGCTTTATCTTGGCGTGATTTTGCTTCTAATCAAAAATTGGGCGTTGCCGAATCAGGATATGAAAAATAAAGTTACTATCCTTGCTTTTTTTTATAGCGTTCAAACCTACAAGCCGTAATTACTCTAATACTCATCATGAAAAGGATCTATATATACACCCTACCTCTACTGAAGCCATTCAAAATCATCGTAGCAGAGTACTAATGAGATCTGTATCTAAGCAATCTAAACAGAATAATACATTTTTAAAAAGTCACCGTTCACAGAACAACTCTGGTCAACCAAAAGTCGCTTCTTTGCCAAGTAGTATAGATTGCTACAGACTTAAAAAGTATTCCTTTACTAAGTATTTATTATTTATCGTGCCGAGCTTTTATTGGCTTGTTTGTTACCGACTAAAATTAGGCAAGATCAACAAAAAAATTAATCAATCTAAATCCTGGTTGTTGCCATTATTCATCGGCAGTATTATCTGGTTGTTGCCATCTCCCACAGGAGTCAATGAACAAGCGTGGCATTTGTTAGCAATTTTTTTGGCTACTATTATTAGCTTTATCACCAAGCCGCTGCCTATAGGTGCAGTAGCAATAATTGCTTTAACCGTCTTGATTACTAGCAATACATTAACTATCGAGCAAGGATTAAGTGGTTTTAGTGATAAAACTTCTTGGCTTACTGTTAGCTCGTTTCTAATTGCCAGAGCAATTATTAAAACTGGTTTGGGTACTCGTATTGCTTATCTATTTATTACTATTATTGGTAAAAATACTTTGCTATTGAGCTACGGCTTGTTAGTTACCGATCTAGTTTTGTCTCCTGTAATGCCCAGTGGTAATGCCAGAAGTGGCGGGGTAATTTTTCCCATTGTGAAGTCTTTAGCAAAAGCTTACCATAGCGATTCTCACGATGGCACTGAACGAAGAATTGGTGCTTTTTTGATGACAACTGCATACCAGGGAACTCAAATTACTACTGCGTTATTCCTCACAGCAATGGCAGCTAATCCTCTGATGGCAGAACTTGCCCAAGAGATTGCTGGTGTACGTATAGATTGGCTGACTTGGGCTTTAGCTGCATTATTACCTGGCAGCATAAGTTTATTAATTATGCCTCTAATAATTTATTGGTTTTATCCTCCACAGCTTAAATCTACCCCTGAAGCTCCAGCACTTGCCCAAAAAAAGCTCCGACAAATGGGCAAAATTAAACAGTCTGAGTGGTCAATCTTGGTAATATTTGTAGTGTTATTGGTATTTTGGGGATGGGGCAAACAGCTTTGGGGAATTGAAAGCGCTACTACTGGTTTAATTGGGGTTGTTTTGCTGTTAATTACTCAAGTATTAACTTGGAGAGATATTACCCAAGAACAGCAAACCTGGGATATTTTTATTTGGTTTTCTATCTTGCTCATGATGGCAACTTTTTTAAGCCAGTTTGGCTTTATTAATTGGATCAGCAACGTAATGGGCAGTGCTATTGAGAATTTATGGTGGCAAATAGCTTTTGTCTGTTTAAGCCTAGTTTATTTTTACAGCAATTATTTTTTTGCCAGCAAAGCGGCTCGTGCTGGCGCGATGTATCCTGCCTTCTTATCTGTCGCTATTTCTTTGGGAACGCCACCAATGTACGCTGCCCTGCTTTTAGCTTTCTTAGTTAACTTATCGGGCTGTCTAACTCATTATTGCACTGCCGAAGCGCCAATTTATTTGAGTGCAGGATATATGGATGCTGCCACCTGGTGTAGACTGGGATTTTACTTAAGTTTGGCTTATTTAATCATTTGGATCGTGATTGGGGGTTGGTGGTGGCATTTGCTAGGGTTTATTTAGCTTTAGTATCTAAAGTCACAAAATCATAGCCAGTTCCTGATTTTTTACCAGGATAAATCTCAACTAAAGTTCCTCGTAAATTGCGATCGCCTGATGGTAAGAAATTAATAGTTGAAGATGCTCCCTGAGCCGAAAATTCGGGATTGGCTAAAACTTGCTGTATCTTTTGTCTTTCTGAACCAGAAGCGATCGCTTTAGACAAAGCTTGAGTAGCATCATAAGCCATTGCAGTTCGCCAATTGACTGCTCCACCCCATAATTCTTCGGCATTTTTGGTGAATGAATTAGCTAAGGATGGATACCAAGCTACCGAAAGAACCATCCCGTTAGCATCTTTTTGTCCCTCTTTAAGTGTTTTATAAGTGGTCATAGAATGGTTGCCTAGTAGAGTTAGGCGATCTTCATTAGCTGCAACTATTTCTATCACTTTGTCCACTTTACGGACAGAAGGAGCAAGTAGCAAGGCATCTGCACCCTGACTAACTGCTTGGGAAGGAATCTCTGTCGGCGAAAAATCGGCTGCTGCTAAATCGCAATCAAGAGAAGTAATTTTACCGCCGTAATTGTAAACAGCCCAGGTAAAATTTTCTTTAAACGAGACACTAACTTGAGCTTCAGAATCGATACATATTGTGATGTTCTCTTTTCCTGCAATCTTAACCGCATATTCAGCTAGTGTTTCAGCTAAATCTCTGGTGCTAGGGGTAGTACGAAAAATATAATTGCCCATTGTCGCTAACACTTCGGCTGAACTTGTGGGAGTAATCATGACTAAACCGCTCTTTTGATAAATTGGAGCGGCAGCAATAGAGGCATTGCTATCGTTGTGTCCTACTACTGCTAAAACTTTTTTATCTTTAACAAACCTTTCGGCGATCTCTTGAGCAATCTTAGAATCATTATCATCGTTGGCAATTTTAATCATCATCAACTTGCCGTTAATACCACCTCGATGATTAATTTCATCTTGAGCTTGAGCTACACCCCGTAAAATTTCCTGCGCTACATTAAGGTTTCCCCCAACAGGAACACTAACTCCAATGATGTAAGGATCTTCTGTTTTAGCAGCAATAGTATTATTGAGGTAAATACGAGATTCTGGATCGTTGCGATCGCTTAAAAGAGCAGAATTAAATTTTGCAATAGCATTAACATAATCTCCATCGGCAAAAGCCTCAACTCCCGCTTGCTTGGATATACTATTATGAGCAGTAACTAATATTTTATCGCCAATACTAATTCGCTTTTGAACGGCATTGCTATCTGTTTTTACTTTAGGAAAAAACTGGTTATCAGCGTTGTTTAGCCAATAAACAGCCGGTCCAAACACACACAAAATAAAAATGTACAATAAAAGCAAAAAGTTTTTTTGATTGAGAGTGTTTTTTTTTTTAAGCATTATCCAGATAAAATTATTGATCAAAGTAACTGTATTTTGAAATTAAACGCATTTGCCAAAAGTAAGATAAAAAATGTATTTTTAACAAGCATTTTGCTGAAAATAATTGATAACATTCAAGGCAATAAACACTATAAATTAAATCAAAAATAATTAAGCAATATTGTCATTTAAACCAAATAAATTTAAAGAAATTTTATCAACTACATGAAGCCATTTCTAATTATTCTGCTCGGTCAACCGCAAATTCGCTTAAAACAAATCGAATTTTTTGGTTCTTGGCTTCGTAATCAGACAACCTATAGTGTTAAAGCTGTCAGTTAAGCATTTAATTATCTAAATTAAAAAATAAATTTACAATAAAAGCTTAATATAAGCGAATTGACAATGAATTAATTTTAATACCAAAGTTTTACCTAAAACAAGAAGCTTACAAACATTATCCGAGCCTAATTATCGAAAACTTAATAGCAGAGAAGCTTTGGATTAATTTATCTAGTTTTTGCTGACTCATTAAGCGATCGCCATAATGGTTGCTCAACGAGTAAGCGAGTTTACTTTAGTAAAGACTGCCAGCTAATTGAATTTACCTGAGCTTCAGTTTTAAGTAGTTTAATAATTTCATTTAAGTTACCAAAATTGGCTTGAGAACTTTGCGCAGCAAAGCTTATTTTAATTTCTACTTCTACTGCTCCAGATTTTGCCCGATTATCAAGATTTTTACTCTGCATTCCTACTATTGTTAGTTTTTGTTCTCTAGCAAATTTTAGGACTAACTCTAAAACTTGAGACTCCTTTGCAAGAGAACACAACAAATGGCAATCATATCGATTATAATTTTTTGCAGTAGCTAATGCCAAAGAGTCTATTGAAGATAAGGGACTAATAGCATTATTCATTTGCTTCGTATCATCTAAAGACAAGTGAGCGTCTTGGTCTTCTTGCTGTTGTTTGAAAGCTTCTACTAAAGGGCGTAATAATAAATTAGCTCCAACCACTGCCAAAGTACTAACATAAGCCTGTACCAGAAAACCTGAACCTACGAGTGAACCTATTGCTGCTGCGCACCAAAGAGTAGCTGCGGTATTTATTCCTTTGACACTTGCTCCTTCTCTTAAAATTACGCCACCACCCAAAAAACCAACTCCCGAGACTATTTGGGCGGCAATTCTAGTTGGGCTAGCGTCTCCTGGAGTCATAATCGAAAGCATGACAAACATTGCCGATCCCAGAGTTACTAATACATTAGTTTTTAAAACCGCTCTGGTTTTCAGCCATTGTCTTTCAATGCCAATTCCCACCGCCAGAAAAAACCCCACAAGTAAGCGAATAGCAAAAGTCGTCCAGGTAATAGTCATGTTAATATTTTTGGAGTCACTGACCAGCGGTTCTATATATTATGTGAATTATAGTGAAATTACGTTTAGACCATAGCTCTTCTTGTAGATCAATACATAAAAACACGCTCAGTTTAATAGAAGATTAAGAGTGTTGGTTCACTGCAAAGTAAAGTATAGATGTTCGATCGCTATTCAATGATTTGTCTGTAGTAAACAATATATGCAATGCCAAATCTTAGTTTTGTATAGACGCTTCTGTATTCTGCAACACCAAGACTAAAAACCAAAAAATAATTGCCATATGGAGCGATCGCTTTTTTACACTACAACTATTCAATTAATAAAATAACTGAACCCGATGAAATCAATGTTTAATGCAACAGATCTAGAAAAAATTAGAACTTATATCAAACATACTTGGAAAACTTTAACACGTTCTCCAAAAGACCTTCTAGCAGCAGCAAAAGATCCTAAAATCGAGCATAATCGCGATCGCCCCTGGTTAGTTTATATTTCACCCCGCGAAGATCTCAATCGCATCAAGACATCTCTACAACAAATTCTGACTCCTGAAGAATGGCAACAACTGGAATTGCGGATTTTACCTGCTGAGGTAGAATCAATCGAAGAACATGGTTTGCTTTATCTGCCGCATTCCTACGTGGTTCCTGGTGGACGTTTTAATGAAATGTATGGTTGGGATAGTTATTTTATTATTTTAGGACTGTTGCAAGACCAAGAAATTGCACTAGCTAAAAATATGGTCGATCAGTTAGCTTATGAAATCGAGCATTATGGGATGATTCTTAACGCTAATCGTACCTATTTACTGACGCGATCGCAGCCGCCAATATTTGCTCCAGCAATTGTCAAAGTCTACGAATATACTCAAGATAAGCAATGGTTGCAGTCGATGCTACCAACTATCGAAACTTATTATTATTACTGGAGTGTACCGCCTCATCTTAACCAGGCTACAGGATTGTCTCATTATGCAGCTTTGGGACATGGTCCTGCTCCAGAAGTAGTTATGTCAGAATTAGATGAACAGGGAAAAACTCATTACGATCGCGTTAAAGAATATTACCGTCAATTTCGCTTCGATGATTATGACGTAAACCTGTATTACGATCAAGGTCAAGATGAATTAACTGAATTATTTTATCAGGGCGATCGCTCGATGCGTGAATCGGGATTTGATATTACCAACCGTTTTGGGCCTTTTAGTATTGATATTATTCACTACGCCCCTGTCTGTTTGAATGTTTTGCTGTATCAAATGGAATTAGATACGGCTAAAATCAACGAAATTCTGGGTTATTCAGAAATAGCCAGCCAATGGCGCGATCGCGCTTTTTTACGTCAGGAGAGAATTAACCAGTTTTTATGGGATGAAGAGACAGGACTTTATTTTGACTACAATTTCCGTACTGGTAAACGGAGACTATATGAATACGCTACTACATTTTATCCTTTGTGGGCAGGTATAGCTTCTCCCGAACAAGCTCGACGAGTTTGGCAAAATTTAGATAAATTTGAAGAAGCAGGCGGAATTCTTACCAGCACTCATGTTAGTGGAAATCAATGGGATGCTCCTTTTGGTTGGGCTCCTTTAAACTTGATGGCTGTAGAAGGATTGCTACGCTATGGTTACGAAGCAGACGCTAAACGTATTGCTGGCAAATTTTTAACCATGGCAGTTCAAGAATTTAACAAAAGTGGGACGTTAGTAGAAAAATATGATGTATGTAATTGTTCTGCTAACGTTTCTGACGAAATCTTTTTTGGCTATAGTTCTAATGAGATTGGCTTTGGTTGGACGAATGGAGTGATTTTAGAATTGTTGAAAATTTTAGCTTTGTAGAAATTGGGAAAAGAGTTGAAAATTTAACAACAGCAATTTTTAATTAACTCAATAGCTGCTTTTAATCCATTTGCATGTATCCAGCCTACATATCCCGCAAAACGACAAATATTCATTTTATCAAAAAGATAGACATAATGAATTTTAGCAACATTGACAACATAAAATAATTTTCCACTACCATCGGCAAAGTTTAATGTGGTGATTGGTTTGTCATTAATAGCAAATCGTAGTTTGTCGGGACTAATTCCCGAAACTTTTTTCAAACAATTTATTGCTTCTTGGAGATATTTTTCATCTGAACATTGACTACTTTTTTCATTTTGAAGATGATCGACAATCAACTGAGCAATTCTTTCGTAACTCCAGTATTTTGCATGTGAGGTGACCGCATCCAAAGCCATTGCAGCTATTTCTTGGCCAATAGAACGAGCGGCTTTGGCTGCCAAATTATTATTAGGATCAATGTAAATATCTTTTAATTCGAGTTTGTCTGAAGCATCTAGACAAAAACTCGATTTTAGAGGATAAGCAATAATATCTGAAGGATGAATAATATTAACCCATTTCAATGAATAACTTTGATTTTTCTGGGAAAATTCTTGAATTTTATTTGGATTGACCCCTAACATAGTGTTGAAAAATAAGATAGGAGATCCCATAGTAGTTATACTTTTTAGATAAACTTGTTCCCGTTTAGATTCTTCGCTTAAATTATGAATCGCAGAACGAATATCAAAAGCAGGATCGTTTGGCTTAAATCTTTCAGAAAATAAAATATCCCATAAGATCACACTTCCCAACGAATGAGTAATCATGTGTAACTCTGTTTCTTGAGAATTTTCTTTTAAAAACTGGATCAATTGTTGAGCAATTAATTTTCTAATTTCGGCTCCACGTCGCTCATTAAGATAGGTAAACATATCTCCAATAAATTCAGATAAGAAACCTTCTCTAAATTCTCTATATCTAAAATAGTCCTTAACATCTATTTCTGGATAGTCATGCTGAAGAGTATTTATGTCGCGATCTATCTGACTCCACATTTTGTCAACATCGCTTAAGGCATTCCCCCAAAAACTAGAGCAAAAGCAAGGAGATATCACACCATGCTTGTTTAATTCTTCTCTAATGGCAATTTTGAATGGTTCAGCGTATTTAACATCTCGTGTTGCTACACCATGAATGAAGAAAATAAGCATTGCTATCACTATTGAAATAATCAAATATCGTTTCAATTTTTAGAATGCCCATTTATTTAAAATTTCTCGACTAATTTGATTATTGCGATCGCTTCTGGTGGTAGGTGCTTAAAAAATAAGCGCTCGCACTTATCCAAACCAATCACCCAAAATTTTTTCAACTCAAATTAAATTACTGGCAAAAAATAGCTTCTCAGACGTAAACCACTCTTTAGATAGAAGCGCTTCAGAATTAATCGTGGTAGAAACAAACAGGAATGCGGACAATCGTTACTCCTGGTTATCAAATCATTAGACAATAGCTAAATAAACATGAAAGTTGGTTCTCATTATCTGGGTAATGGTGTTTGCGAATTTATTATTTGGTCGCCTTTAAAAGAAGAAGTAGCGGTACATCTTGTTTTGCCAGAAGAGAAGTTGCTACCAATGACAAAGCAGGAACGGGGTTACTGGTATCTTAAAGCAGACAATATCAAGCCTGGTACGCTTTACTATTATCGACTTGAGGACGCATCGGATAAACCAGATCCTGCTTCTCATTTTCAACCTCAAGGAGTTCACCAAGCATCAGAAGTAATTGATCACAGTAATATCAATTGGCAAGACTCTCAATGGGCTGGTATTCCTCTTGATAAGATGATTATGTATGAGTTGCACGTGGGGACTTTTACTGATCAGGGGACTTTTAAAGCAATCATTCCGCGGTTGTCAAATTTAGCGGAGTTGGGAGTCAATGCGATAGAAATTATGCCAGTGGCTCAATTTCCGGGCGATCGCAATTGGGGTTATGATGGAGTATATCCTTATGCGGTACAAAATTCTTACGGTAGACCTGAAGATTTAAAGCAACTGGTAGATGCAGCGCATCAGCAAGGGATAGCGGTAATTTTGGATGTAGTTTACAACCATTTTGGCCCAGAAGGTAATTATATCGCTCATCACGGTCCTTATTTTACCGAAACTTATCAAACTCCTTGGGGAAGTGCAATTAACTTTGATGATGCCTATAGTGATGGGGTGCGTAATTATTTTATTGAAAATGCTCTCTATTGGTTGGAAAATTATCATCTAGATGGGCTGCGCTTAGATGCGATTCAGGCTATTTATGATTTGGGCGCAAAACACATCCTGCAAGACATTGCCGAAAAGGTGGAGGAACTTTCGCAAAAGCTAGGTAGAAAATTCTATTTAATTGCTGAAAGCGATCTTAATGATGTGCGCGTTATTCGTCCTAAAGAATTAGGCGGTTACGGAGTTGATGCTCAATGGAGTGATGATTTTCATCATTCTCTGCGTACTGTTTTAACTGAAGAGTCTGGGGGATATTATGCAGATTTTGGTACTTGCGAACAACTAGCCAAAGCTTATCAAAATACTTTTGTTTACGATTGGCAATATTCCCCCTTTCGTAAAAGATATCATGGTAATGCCCTTGGCGATCGCCAAGGGCATCAATTTGTAGTTTGCATTCAAAATCACGATCAAATTGGCAATCGGATGTTAGGAGAACGTTTATCCGACTTGATTGATTTTGAGTCGGTAAAATTAGCTACGGGTGCTTTATTGCTTGCTCCTTATATTCCATTATTATTTATGGGGCAGGAATATGGCGAAGAATCTCCTTTTCTTTATTTTGTCAGTCACAGCGATTCAGATTTAGTTGAAGCGATAAGAGAAGGTAGAAAAAAAGAATTTACTGATTTTCACCTTGAGGGAGAATATATCGATCCTCAAAGTTTACCAGCTTTTAATTTATCAAAAATTAATTGGGCGAAAAGAACCGAAGGTAAGCATCAAGTTTTATGGCAACTGCACCAAAAATTAATTACTATGCGACGAACTATTCCTGCGTTAAAAAAACTCGATAAACAAAATCTAACCGCTACTGCAAGAGAAAGCGATCGCTTTCTCTTATTACATCGTTGGCAGAATAACAGTCAAGTTTTTAGTATTCTCAATTTTAATCAACAAGATGTTAATTTAAAAATTGATTTTCCGCCTGGTAAATGGCAAAAAATCTTAGACTCTGCCGAACCTAAATGGATGGGATCTAGTTCTTCCTTGCCAGAACAAATTACCCGAAAAGAAGCAGAATTATCAATTAAGTCTCGTAGTTTTGTAGTTTACCAACAATAAACTTTTATTTCTTATTTGACCGCATCCGAGGCAACCTTGGATGTCGCCACCTCTTTAATTTAAGTATTCAACCGAACTTGAGATTATTGCCTATTATGCGTATTCCAACAGCTACTTATAGAATTCAATTTCACTCCAAATTTAATTTTGAACGTGCTAAAGAAATAGTTACGTATTTAGCAGATTTAGGTATTTCCGATTTTTACGCTTCACCTATTTTTGAAGCTTGTCAGGGAAGTACCCATGGTTATGACGTAGTAAACCCAACTATACTCAATCCTGAACTGGGAACTGAGTCAGATTTTACCGATTTAATTGCCGAAATTCACCAACATCAAATGGGATGGTTGCAAGATATTGTTCCTAACCACATGGCTTATGATAGTCAAAATCTATGGTTAATGGATGTTTTAGAAAATGGCAAAGATTCTGATTTTTTTGATTTTTTTGATATTAATTGGAATCAACTTTATGAAGAAATGCACGGGCGAGTACTTGCTCCTTTGTTAGGTGATTTTTATGGTAACTGTTTAGCCAGAGGAGAAATTAAGCTTGACTACAATGAACAGGGCTTATTTATTAATTATTTTGACTTAGAATTACCAGTAAGGTTCGAGTCTTATTTAACCTTTATTACTCATAATTTAGGTGCATTAGCGCGACAAATAGGTCGCCAACATCCTGATTTTATTAAGTTTTTAGGAATTTTATATCTACTAAAAAATATTCCTGAAGAAACCAAAGGAAAAGAGCGTTACGATCAAATAAATTTTGTTAAAAGTCTCATTTGGGAAACTTATAGGCAAAATTCTAGTGTAGAAAATTTTATTCAAAACAACCTAAAAGCGTTTAATGGTGAAGTAGACAAGCCTGAAAGTTTTGATTTACTTGACAACTTACTTTCTGAACAATTTTATCGTTTATCTTTTTGGAAAGTTGGCGCAGAAGAAATTAATTATCGTCGATTTTTTACCGTAAACGAATTAATTTCTGTCAAAGTAGAAGAGTTAAAAGTATTTAATAAAACTCACGAATTAATTAGTCAATTAATTGCCGAAAACAAATTTACGGGAGTACGAATCGATCATATTGATGGCTTGTATAATCCTGCCCAATATCTAACTAGATTAAGAGAAAAACTAGGAGATGTCTATATCACCGTAGAAAAAATTCTCGAATTAACTGAAGACTTACCGCAAGATTGGCAAATTCAAGGTACGAGCGGTTACGAATTTCTTAACTATGTTAACGGAGTATTTTGCTATCCAGAAAATAAACAACAATTTAGTAATATTTATACTAATTTTACTGGATTAAAAGCTACTTACAAAGATTTAGTTTATGAAAAGAAAGGTTTAATTTTAGAAAAAAACTTAGCAGGAGATCTAGAAAATTTAGCTCAAATTCTCAAAAAGATTTCCTCTCATACAAGAGAAGGGAGTGATTTTACTACCTATGGTTTAAAAAAGGCTCTATTTGAAGTATTAGTTTTGTTTCCTGTTTATCGCACTTACATTGATGAAAATGGTATTGGAAGAACAGACAATAAGTATGTCAATCAAACTATAAAAGCTGCTAAGAAAAAAGCTCCTTTATTGGTTAACGAATTCAATTTTATCCAAAAAATACTACTGTTAGAGTACGAAGATTTTCGCAGTCAAACGCAACGAGAAGAATGGTTACACTTTGTGATGCGATCGCAACAGCTAACAGGACCATTAATGGCAAAAGGAGTTGAAGATACACTTTTATATGTTTATAACCGATTATTATCATTAAACGAGGTAGGAGGAAACCCCAGCCACTTTGGTATCGATCTGGATTTGTTTCATCAATTCAATCAAAAAAAAGTTAAGAATTGGCTTCATGGAATGAATACAACTGCTACTCACGACACTAAGAAGGGTGAAGATATACGTGCCAGACTAAATGTTCTTTCGGAAATTCCTCAAGAGTGGGAACAACAAGTAAATCACTGGCGAGAAATTAATCAATCTTATAAACAAGAGGGAATTCCTGATGCTAATGATGAGTATTTCTTTTATCAAACTTTATTAGGTACTTTTCCTTTTGACGCAAGTGAATTATCTGACTTTTCTAGCAGAATCAAAGATTACATTCTCAAAGCAGTCAGAGAAGCAAAAGTTCATACAGCTTGGTTACGCCCAGATGAAGAATACGAACAAGCATATTTTAGCTTTATTGATCGAGTTTTAGAAGCCAAAGAATCTGATTTTTGGCAACATTTTCAACCTTTTCAGCAACAAATAGCCGAATATGGTATCTATAACTCTCTTTCCCAAGTCTTAATTAAAAATACTGCACCTGGCGTACCAGATTTGTACCAAGGTGCAGAATTATGGGAATTAAGTTTAGTTGACCCTGATAATCGTCGTCCTGTAAATTATCAAAAAAGAACAAACTTTTTAAAAGAAATAAAAGAAAAAAGTAACCAAGATATTCTGCAATTAATTAAGGAACTGATTGAAACTAAAGAAAACGGTAAAATCAAACTTTTTTTAACTTATCAATTATTAAAAGCCAGACAAGAATACGCAAAAATCTTTCAAAATAGTGATTATCAACCAATAGAAGTTACTGGAAAATATCATAATCATCTTGTTGCTTTTGCTAGAAACTATGAAGATAAAACTTTGGTGGCGATCGCGCCTCGTTTCTTGACAGGAATCATCAAACCAGGACAACTTCCTCTTGGTACTGAAGTATGGTCAGATACCAGTTTAAAGTTGGCTCACAAAAATTGGCATAATCTAGTAGATAATCAAACAATAGTCGGAGAAAATCTGGCGATCGGCAAAATTTTACAGAACTTTTCCGTTGCTTTATTAATTGGATAAAGAATTTGAGCAGACAATTAAGACCAGGAAATAGACTACTATTATGGCAACTAATTTAGTAATTCCCAATATTCCTAACGTTAGTTTAATCGCTTTTTATGGTGATAAATCGTCGCAGTTGACCACTTTTATTAACAAGATACACGCTTATCTAGTCAATCATGAACTAATTCAAGAGCAATTTATTCCTTATCAACTAGAGCAAATACACTGGACAATTATTGGCTGTGAGGGATTTAAAACCGAGTCAGGAGTAGTTAATAAATGGTTTTACGAACATAGACAAGAAACTAGATATATAAATTTTTCTGGTTTAATCAATCATCTTCAGCATCAAGTTAATTTTCCGCTATCGATCCGCTTCGGAGGATATGATCGCAGTACGAACTATAATTTCCTTAGTCGCAGTCAACATTTATATTTTCGTTCTTTCCAACTCCAGCCAGCAGACAATCAAACTATACCAGTATTGATTGGTTGGCCATGGGAAAATTACAGTGTCTCTCTAGCAATAGATAATCTACGTCATGACTTGCAACAATTTAATTTGCTGCATAAATATCATGCAACTCCCGATGCAATAGATAACGATTTTTATCTACGTTTGGGAGCTATTGATCGTCAGCTAACTTTAGAAGAGAATGAAGAAATTGCTGCTGATATTCGCAATTTTCTCGAAGCTCAAGCCGCTTTATCTATCGCAATTCATCTAAACGATTTAGCTTTTGTTCAGTATCAGGATTTGTCCTTCTCAGCCACAACTAAAGTAATTCCTGTTGCGGAAATAACTGCTAGTCAACTTGAGCAACTTTATTAAACAATAAACTAATTACCATATTGATCGGGTAAGGTTTGAGAGTCACCTTTCGCCCCTCCCCTAAGAACCGTGCTTGACACTTTCGCATCACACGGCCGGGGCCATACTTCCAGCTTTTAACTTGGGTTTGAGTGTTCTTGTTTGTGACAAGCACTGTGTAAGTGGATTAAATTCTCAGTGTCATCTGAGCCACCATCTTTCACAAGAACTATGTGATGAGTTTCGATACTTTCTCCGTTGAATAAGATTGTCTGCAATTTGGGCATTTCCAGTTTTGTTGTTTGGCTACTTGTTCGTATTTACTCTCTTTTGCCCAATATGATTTACCCTCTTTGGTTTGACGTTTTTCCCAGTAATCCGCTAAGTCCGCATTAAAAGGACTAGCTGTTCCTTTGACTTTGACATGACACGATACCCAACGCCACTTTTTTTAGTTAACCTCTTTTAATAATTGAACGATCGCTTTTCTAATAAACGCTTCATCTTCAGGATTTTGATAGGGATTTCCCGCCCGATGTCCCCAAATTGAAGGAATAGGTAGATATTCGGCATTAGGAATTAAATCCGCTTCGATTTTGCAGTCTTCTGGGGTAAAGTACAAGTCGGTTGTAGCTGGCATAACTAGAGTTTTAGCAGTAATCGATCCCAGTGCCTGTCGATAGTTTCCTTGATAAGTTGGATTATTACCCACATCACAATGCAACCAGGTATCGATCATTGTCAATAAATTATGCGGATCGCGTTGGCGGTAATTAGCTTCCCAACCTCGTAATAAATAATCATCTAAAGACTCGTAACCAAACTGGTCATAAACTTTTTCTCGATAGTAAGCTTGGGATGCTGCCCAACTGGCATAAATACGGGCAAAAGCTTTAAATCCGCGATCGGGAATGCCATCAAACCCATTACCATTCCAAGCAGGATCGGCTGTTAGGGCAGTGCGTAAACTCTGTAAGAATATCTTGTTGTGTGCGGTAGTTTTGGCTGTGCCACACAAAGCAGCTATACGCTTAACGCGATCGGGATATAACGCCCCCCAATGATATGCTTGCTGCGCCCCCATCGACCAACCATAGACTAAGGCTATTTTCTCGATCTTAAATACTTTTTCTAATAATTGTTTTTGGGCGCGGATATTATCTAAATGAGTAAAGTAAAATCCTGATTCAGCTAATTTACAGACTCGATCGTTACTAGGAGAACTAGATAAGCCATTCCCCAGCATATTAGGAATAATCACAAAATGTTGACTGGGATCGAGAATGCTGTCGCAACGAATTAACCATTCAATATCCGTGTGATTTGCCCCGTAGGAAGTGGGATACAAGATAACGTTAGAGAGTGTTTGATTTAATTCCCCATAGGTTTTATATACTATGCTTGCTTCTGGTAATATCGCCCCACATTGTAGAGAAAAACCTTTGATTGTGAATTGATTTGTAGTGTCGTTCATAATTTTTGCAGTGCGTTTTTTAAACCACCCTTACCCCAGATTAGTTACGTTGTTTCGATTTATTTAGTTTAAATTTTGACTCAAATAACCCTGAGAATATGCTTGATGTATGGCTTGAATACGGGTACGAGAATTTAACTTATTTACTGCGTTGTTGACGTGAAATTTAAGGGTACGATCGCTGATAAACAACTTCTGGGCAATTTGGCGATCGCGCATTCCCTTAGCTAAGAGTTGAATTACCTCTTGTTCTCGATCACAAACAGATGCAGTTAATTTAGGTTGATCGCGATAGGGCAGAGATAATTGAACCTGAATAATATTGTCATTGGTATCGATTGATAATTTACCACCCATATTAGTAATAGCAGCAGTAATCTCCTCAAAGGCTGTTTTCGTCTGTGGATCTGAGTTGGACAACATTGCTTCTAAATATAGGCGATCGCTTTCATAAGACAAACGGCAATAATTACAGCGATTGACCTGAAGAACTTCCGCCGTTTTCAATAAGATATAGTTGCCAGAAATAGACAAAGGGTGTTTTTTCTCTACCAGCATTAGGGCAATATTAGTTAAAATAACCGATATTTGCTCACAAAGGGGTTTATTTGTCCATAAACGTGGATTATCAAAACGCGCTCGCACTGTTAATTCCTGTTGATATAGTTGAGCGTTATTTAAAGCTACTGCTACCGAACTACAGAGTATTCTTAAGGCTTCTAAAAACTCGACCTCCATTGATTGATGGCTAAAAACTGCTAGCACTCCAACTGCCTCCCCTGCAATAGTTAGAGGTAACCCAGCAAAACCACAAATACTATTGGCGATCGCCGATTGACGCTCTTTTACCAAGTCTCTTCTGCTAACTGGTTACTCAAAAAAGGAATACAGTTTTGCGCAATTTTTCCGACTTTATAAGCATCCATCGGCACTAAAGCAAAATCCCCATCCAAACGGGTATACAATCCTGAAGAAGCTACTAGTTTCAAAGCCATGCGATCTGCTTCCACTAGCCAAATACGGATAAAGGAACAGTTAAACCTGTCTATCAAACCATTAGTTATTTGAGATGCGATCGCTTCAGGTTCGAGATAACCAGACAGACTTTGATTAAGAATAGCAATATTTCGTAGTTCAAATAGCAGTCGAGTCGAGTTGATTAAGACGTGGTTGTCATCAGACACAAGATAAGAAATAAATAAGCTATTATCCACTATCGTGATACAAGTTACCTAACTATCCTGTATTCAAAGTTACGCGATGGCAAGAAACAGATGCCGATCGATGGCAGCAGCTACAGCAAGAACTAGTTAAAGGCGATCGCTGGATTATTGATGGTAATTACGGTAGTACAATCGAGATTCGATTAGCAGCAGATACGATTATTTGGCTCGATTTAAATCGCTATTTGTGTTTATGGCGTGTTTTCCGTGTTTTCAACAGATATTTAGAGTATAACGGCAAAACAAGACCAAATATGGCTGCTGAATGCCCAGAGAGATTGAACTGGGAATTTTTACAATATGTGTGGAACTTTCCTAAACTACACCGTATGATAATTATCAACAAGCTAGCAGAGCAACGGAGTAAAGAAATTATTATTCTGCAAAATCCTCGTCAGGTGTTAAATTTGCTGAAGCGAATAAATCATGCAGCATAATGAAACCACTGCTTTTAAATTTAGTTACGGCGATATCTTCGACTAGCCCTAAAGGATTAGCTAACGCGTCCTTCGCGATCGCTTTACTGACAGCTACGCCTCAATCAATAGTTGCTCGGGAATGGTCAGAAATTGAATCTAGGGGAGAATTAAAAGTCGCTGTTAAAGATAATTTGCGTCCTTTAGGTTTTACTAATCAAGATGGTAATTTAGTCGGCTTAGAAATTGATATTGCTCGTAAATTAGCCGAAGAATTATTGGAAGATAGAGAAGCTCTAGAATTTATACCTGTAGATAATAAAGAGCGATTGCAGGTAATTTTAGAAGATGAGGTAGATATAGCGATCGCCAGAGTAGCTGTTACTACTTCTCGTAGCAGAATAGTCGATTTTAGCCCTTATTATTATTTAGACGGAACAGGAATAATTACCAAAAATCCTGAGATTAAAAATTTAGGCAGGTTAGCTTCAGATCGGATTGCCGTACTCAAAAAGTCTGCCACCATTGCCGTAGTTCGTAATCGATTACCTAATGCAACTTTAATTGGCGCCGACTCTTATCAAGAAGCCTTAAAATTGCTGGAAACCAATCGGGCTGATGCCTTTGCGGGCGATCGCTCTGTTTTAACAGGTTGGATACAAGAATATCCTGCCTATAATCTGCTTCCAGAAAGACTATCAGGGGCTGCCTTAGCAGTAGTAATGCCTAAAGGTTTACAGTATAGGGAATTACGTTCAAAAGTCAATCAGGCGATCTCTGAATGGAAAGAGTCTGGTTGGTTAGACTCAAGAATTAAATACTGGGGGCTGTAATACTAAATCTTTGGATAGAACACTTTCACAAGTCAGCCAATATTGGCTACACTCAATGCGATAAGTGCGACACGAAGTTAGTCCGTGCATGATAAGCGGAGCAAATGCTTACTTCATACCGCTCCGAGACCGAAGGGCGGAGTGCGGTTTATCCGTGAATCCGTGATTGGCAAATCATGCACGGGCAAGCCGCTTCGTAAATTATGCACGGGTGTAAAGTCAGAAGTCCCCTCATTCGAGGACAAGCCACAAGGGGATAACATCAGAGGAGTTATAGCTACTTTAAGTCAAGAGTACTTTATTAATCGGATTTAGTGTAATTAATGGCGTTGCTAATTTAGCGATCGCTAATTTTTGGTCAGACACAATCTCAATCAAAAAACTCAATCAAGAAAGATTTATTGCGGATTTGAATTAATGGGCAAAAACCATTCGATAATCTTGACTGCCAGAAATCCACAGCCCAAACCAGCAACGTTAGCTGTAAGATCCTTAAACTCCCCGTATCGATTGACATAGGGTTGAATTAGTTCGATCGCTCCACTCCAGGCAATAAAAAACAGGCTGATGATTAGCCAATAATTGGGTTTTCTCAAGGCTGTCGGGATCATTAGCGCGGCATAGGCAATAAAATGATGAGCTTTGTCTGTGCCAGGTACAGGAGGTAAACTTTTTAATGGCCAAACGGACAAGACTGTAATGACTGTAAGAATAAACAGCGTGGTGAATATCCAGTACTTTCTGATGGAAACTAATAGTGCAATCATCAAATATTTGCCAAAAATAAACTAGTTATAGATAATTTCTCCTAAAAATCAGCTTTTGTACAGTTTACTAAGCTTTTCGGTTGAGTAGAACACACAAGTCACATTGTGCTAAAGCATACACCTTCGGATATCCTGCGGGAAGAGGAAATTCTAAAAGCTAAAAGCTAGTTAATCAACAGCGTAGTCTATCAAGCATGAAAACTGCTGTAAAGCGATCGCCAAAAAGTAGTTCACTCATTTTAGAAAATGAGAGTTAAAATCGTCGTGAAATATCTGGCTAGATCGATGAAAGATTCTCTCAAAAGTAATCAAAACACTTTAACTCAAGCTGAATTAGCTAGTCAGATAAAGCTAATCAATGTTGCCGAAATAGAGATACTTCAAGCAGTTTTATTCGTAATTAATACCCAATACTTCCAAGATAAGCAATATTTAGAACCAGCTTTAGTCTGTGCCTTACTCCTCAACCATATTTAAGTTCCTAGTCTCTACGCTACATCTCCTCGCGGATATTTGAAGCAGCAAAAAGAATATGGCAAAAGATGTCAAGATAATATTCAAAAAAATCTTTTACCTTGGGCAATTGAAATGATAAAACAAAATCGTCTTTGCACCTTAGATAAAAGATATAGTCATGGCGAGAAACTCAAATTTTAAGCAGTTCAGAACTGCCTCTTGGCGAGAAATCAAGCATGGTAAACATCTTAAGGTAGGACAAAACGATATTTTCGATTTGCTTGCTAACCTTAGCTTGACTAATCTGATTGAAGGAGAAGTCATTGCTGATGCTTATAGTCATATCAAAACCGACTATGTCCTCGTTAGCGATCGCCTAAATTTATCTGATGTCTGCGCTCTAGTTTTAAATCATGAAAGCGTGCCTGCTCTTTATCGTATTACTATATTTCTTTGGACAACAGTAAATAAACGCTTGATATTTTTCACAAGAGATAAAAAAATCTTATATTACGGCAAGAAAAATCATCCCAAAAGTGTATAACTTTTAAACCCATAATGTGTATTAAACAATATTTATAACTATTAATAGATTCAAAGACTCTACTTTAGATAGAAACAATATTTCATAATTTTTTTTATGGTTTGTAAGAGACCAATAATAAGGAGTCAATAATGGAAAGATTAATTAAATTTATAAAGTCGATCAAACTAAAGCAAATACTAACGGTATTTTTGGCAGGTTCATTGCTAGTAATTAGTACAGCCTGTAATAAAGATAACATTGCCCAAGCCAAAGGAAAGGAATACACCGAAACCTCTCAAAGAGCAATGTCCGATACCTCCGATAAAGATAAAATGGGTGAGCAATCTTTTCAGGGTGGCATGAACAAGTATAACGACGATCCCCGCTATGATTCAGGCACTGCTGCTGGTAAAACTAAAACGCTAATAGACACAGCAGAACGCCGTAAAGCCGACGACCTGGGCGAATATGGTGATAATGTGTTAGAACGCTCAGTATTTAATAAAGATGTAGACGAAAAAGCCCTAAAAGGATTTTCTCGTAAATTGGAATACAATAAAGATAAAGCCGCAGATTACGTTGACGACAAATCTGACAAGTTAAAAAATAATCTTGAAAGAGTTCCTGGCGAAAGCAAAAGAGTATTTGATGAAGCGGTAGATAATGCTAAAGGTGCCATAGATGATCGAGTAGTGCTACCGGAATAATAACTTTGAGCAAGATGTAACCTAAATTCGTCAGAGAAACCTCGTCGTCCTCAACAAATTAGTTCTATATGCCCCAATCATGGAGATCCTAGACTTATTGGAGGATAAATGGAACGACGGGGTTTTTCTAAATGCCTTTGGCGGTAAGTTACTCAAGGCGCGATTTCTTCGCATCTTCAATCATGGCAAAATTTGATTACTCTCTAGACTATGCTAATTTAAATTTTCGCGATCGCCCCGATCTCTACCGCGTGGGCAAAGGAGAACAAGGGGTTTTGTTGGTTGAACCTTATAAGTCTGAAATATTACCCCATTGGCGATTTAAGAATCCCGAAATAGCTACTAAATCCAGCGAAAAAATTTATCAAATGTTCCTGCAATATTTAGATAATGACGATTTTGTTGGTGCAGACATGGCGCGTAAGTTTATCCAGATGGGGTACACCAGATCCAGGCGTTATGCTAATCATAAGAGTGGTAAAAAATACCGCACTAATCCTCAAAAGGCAGAATCTAAAGCAGCCGAGAAAGAAGCACGAAAAGAACTACTACCCTTGGAGGTAGATCCGATCAAAGCCAAGTCAGCAGAAATATTTAAGGCAAAGTGGCAACAAGCAAAAACTAATCGTAAATACCAACAACTATTGCAGCAACACCAGCAAAAATACGCAACGGATCATGGGACAAAAGCAAATTAGAACAGGTTCACCCGTATCCTGGGATTGGGGCAACGGTACCGCCCAAGGTAAGGTAAAAGAAATTCACCAGGAAAAAATAACTAAAAAAATTAAAGGGAGTGAGGTTACACGCAACGGTGAGAAAGATAACCCTGCTTACTTAATTGAGCAAGAAGACGGTACGCAAGTATTAAAGCTCAAAAGCGAATTGAATGAAGGATAGTTCACTCAATAATCAACAGCGATCGCCATTAGCTCTCAACACTAAATCTGATTCGGAAAACTCACTTTCGGTGAGTAGTTTGAACCAGGCTAAAAATCTGTTGCCTGCACTCAATTTTGACTGGGTGGATCTCAACAGGATTTAGTATAACTACTTCTGCATTACTAATTGATGACATAAAGCAAGAAGCTCATTCCCTGGTTAGATGCGATCGTTTTTAATCCCATGCAAGATTGTGGGCAGTTGTATATTGTCGCTGATTGATGCAGATCCGAGTTAAACCAATTTTTAAATTAATTAAAGAAGCCTTCGGTGAATGGCAGCAAGATAAAGCTTCGATGCTGGCTGCTGCTTTGGCTTACTATACGGTATTTTCGATCGCGCCACTGTTGGTTATTGCGATCGCGATCGCTGGTGCGGTTTTTGGCCAAGATGCTGCTCAGGGTGAAATTGTATCTCAAATCAATCAGTTGGTAGGACAAGAGGGAGCTGAAGCAATTGAAACGATTTTAGCTAATGCAAATCGACCACAGCTTGGTAACTTAGCATCAATTATTAGTCTGGTGGTGTTGTTTATCGGTGCGTCTGGCGTGTTTGCTCAACTACAGGAAGCTTTAAATACTGTTTGGAACGTTAAAGCCAACCCAAATGCGGGTATTTGGGAATTTGTTCGTAAGCGACTATTATCTTTCGGTATGGTACTGGCGATCGGCTTTTTACTGCTAGTATCTCTTGTCCTGAGTGCTATATTATCTGGCATTGGTAAGTTAGAAATTAACTTGCTTTCTGGTTTTACTCCCCTGTGGCGATTAGTTAATTTTGTCGTTTCTTTTGGCTCGATCAGTTTATTATTTGCCCTAATTTATAAGTATCTTCCCGATGCCAAAATACGCTGGAAGGATGTTTCGGTAGGAGCAATAATTACCGCCTTATTATTTACCATAGGCAAATTTTTAATCGGCTTGTATTTGGGTAGAGGCAGCTTGGGTTCAGCTTATGGTGCTGCTGGTTCTTTGATCGTTTTTTTAGCCTGGGTATTTTATTCAGCTCAAATTCTGTTGTTCGGCGCAGAGATTACTCAAGTTTATGCTCGTAAATATGGCAAAAAAATTCGTCCCGACTCTCAAGCAAAGTATTCTCAATCTTCTAATAAATAACTATCCGAACTTGATATGACATAGGAATTTGAACTGAAAAATATTAAATAAAAAATGCTCGACAGTAAATCTAAGCTTAATTAGATTTACTATCTGAGTAAGCAAATGCTGATTATTTTAGATCGTCGGGAATAGTACTATCGGCAACATCTGGATAAAGTTTGCCCCAATCTTTTACTGCTTCTTTTGTTTCCTTGCCGATTTCTTTGACTCTTTCTAAGGGAGCATCGTCGGTTCGGCGTGCTTCTTGTCGCCACTCACGAGTTGTGCTTGGTCTTTCAGGATTAGTGTTAACAACATCGCTGCCAACAACATCGGCGGCAGTCTTGCCGTTTGTGGCCGAATTGCTAACACCACTGGTTAATAAAATTGCTCCTAATAAAATAGTAGTTAGAAAGCTTGTTACTTGAATTTTTTTAAGCAGAGAACTAGCGTAACTTATAGCTTGAGAAATTAAATGTATCATAGTTGGTTTGTTAGATAAATGTGCGATTTTTTAATCAGTGTCAATAGCTTAAAATCAAAGTAAATTCATTCGATTTTGGTCAAATAGATTGAATACTAAATTTACTTGGCTATTATCCACTAAATTTTAGATTAACTAACTTACCAACATTAATTCCTCCGACTAAGGTTATAATTTGTGGGGAATATTATAATTTGTGGTGAATATGCTCTGACAAACTTTACTCGTTTGTAGATAAGTTGTTACTAATAGAGATCGCCATAAACTCAGTCAAGAAAATCTGACGTATTTTGTCGAAGATTTTTACTCATCCTTCGTTAGATAGAAATAACTAACAGCGGTGAGCGCTTATATCTACTTCTTAAAGAAGATATTTTTGACCGATAAATTAAAGTGTAATAAAAGTATACATTAAACAATTTTATCTAATCAGCTTCATGTCTATTCCCATCCCCCAAAGACCTAGCGGCTATAGATTAGGTAATGCCGATGCCCCAATAGTAATTGAGATGTTTTTTGATATCGAATGTCCTTTCTCGAAAAAGGGTTGGCAAACAATATTGCAGGTGGCAGCAGCATACTCTGAGCAACAGATCTACCTGATTCTTTATCCGATGACTCTGGGCAATCATCGTCAAAGCTGGGATGGAACTAAAGCTGCGATCGCAGTGGCGGGAGATGATACCAACCAGTTCATTAAGTTTGTCAGCTATCTTTTTGAGCATCAGTCAGAATTTGCTAACGAGGCATCTCAAGATAGGACACAAAACCAGTGGCATCAACTTCTAGCTAGCTATGCCGTGGATGCTAGCGAATGGTCAGACAAAAACCAGTTTATCGAATTATTAAATAGCCAAGAAATTTATAGCCAAGCCAGAATACCCGCTCGTTTCGCTACTATACGAGGGGTTTGGTCAACTCCCACCTACTTTATTAATGGTGCAGAAGCAACTGATTTGTCTTCTCAATCTAGCTTGCAGGATTGGCAAAAGGCGATCGCTGCTTTGCTTTAAACAAGTTTAACAATACAACTAAGCACTAATAAAACTACTACAGAATGACTAACTACGATTTTTTAATCATCGGCGCAGGTACTGGTGGGATGGCTGCTGCTAAAAAAGCTGCTGAGTATGGGGCAAAAGTAGGAATTATCGAACAGGAAAAAGTTGGGGGAACTTGCCTCAACCGAGGCTGTACTCCTAAAAAATTGATGGTCTATGCTGCGGATTTTGCGCTTCAAGAATCTTTAGCCGTTAGCTATGGCTGGCATCAATGCGAGAGAAAAATTGATTGGTCATTGCTAATGCAGAAAATTCATCAACGCCTAGATGATATTAGCAATTCTTTTAAAGATACCTTCGCCGAAAAAGGAATTGATTTAATCTATGGTGCAGCTAAGTTTATCGATCGCGGCACAGTTGAAGTAGAAGACCAATTAATCAGTGCCGATAAAATTTTGATCGCCGTCGGGGGACACCCAATTAAGCCAGACATTCCAGGCAAAGAATTGGCTATAACCTCTCGTCAGATGTTTCAGCTAGGAGAAATTCCCCAGAAACTAGCAATCATTGGTGGTGGCTATATTGGCGTGGAGTTTTCTAGTATGATGAATGCTTTTGGTTCAGAAGTAGTGTTGATGGACACTGGCGAACTAATTCTGTCAGGATTCGATCGCGATTTGAGAATCAATGTTCAGCAAGGATTGATCGATCGTGGAGTTAAATTTATTAGCGAAACTACAGCCGAGAAAATTGACGGTGATGGTAACCGTTTTAAGCTTCACTTGTCTAACGATCAAACCATTATTGCCGATAAAGTATTGTTAGCCACTGGACGCGCACCTAACACCAAAAGTTTAGATTTAGACAAGGCAGGGGTGGCAACTGGCGAGAAAGGTGAGATTAAGGTTGATGAATATTGTCGCACCCAAAATCCGCATATTTATGCTGTCGGTGACTGCATAGACCGCGTTCCGCTAACTCCAGTAGCTAAAGCAGAAGCCTTAGCAGTAGTAGAAACCTTATATGGTAAAAATCCTCAGCGTATCGACTATACCTATGTTACTTCGGCGGTGTTTTCTCGTCCCGAAGCAGCCACCGTCGGCATGAGTGAATCAGAAGCTAAAGATAAGTACGGTGATGAGGTTAAATGTTATTGCGATCGCACTACGCCCATGCTTTATAGTCTAGCTGATGAGGCACAAGAGTCAGCAGTGATTAAGTTAGTAGTCGTAGGCAAATCAGAAAAAGTTATCGGCGCACATATGGTTGGAGAACACGCTGCGGATCTGATTCAATGTCTTGGTGTAGCTATCCGTAAAGGCATTTCTAAACAGGATTTAGACAATTCTTTTGGTATTCATCCTACCATTGGCGAAGAATTTATGTCTTTATCATAAGGTCAGTTATTGGTGACAAGTTAAGACACTACGTTGTTTGTCAATTGGTTATTAGTTATTAGCTCTTAGCTTTTTCGCCCCAAAGTGCGAGGATTGAAACCATTTAATAAATAGTCACCTATCTTGAGATATACATCTTTGGATATAGTCAAACGATCCAACTTTTGGCTCATTTGAAAAGCCTTGGAATTGTTCTAGGATTTTTATACGAAGAATTGCATCATCTTCTTTGACTTGTAAGCCACATTGTAGTCAATAACCAAATCTAGAAAGAAGATGTTTATTAAAGATGTTTGTCGACTACAATCTATCATTTATGTTGAGAATTAAAAAAGATAATGGAGCAAAACCTACCAACTTGTGGACAATTAGAGCGAAATCTTTCGCAAAGCATTCAAAAACTATATCTTCGAGAATTAGAACACTCTCCTGATAAAGTAATTTGTCAGCTTTTTGGTAATCGACTGGCGATTGTCATTGAAAATTCATTAACGGCTGTTGAACTAGCTCTGGCTGGTTGTCCAGAATTAGACGGCATGGTTAAACAGTTGAATAAAGAAATTAATAAAGTAGTTGAATTTAAGCTAAAAACACTGATTGAAGAAATATTGTCGGTTCAGGTCGAAGATATCTTGTTCGATTCTACGATAGAAACTAACAGAGCAGGCGCGATCGCAACTCTCAGCGAATCACCCCGAGTCCGCAATCCAAGTTCGATTCCCAAAAACAGAATCGTTAACCATAGCAAGCAACCTGCACCAGTCATGATTGTCAGTGGTCAAGACAGGCAAACAGATAGAGAAGAAATGGAGGTTGTTAGGTAGACTCTTCCCCTAAAAGGGCAGCGAACCGGGAGACTGGGGGACTGCCTTTTCCCTTTTTCCTTTTCCCCAATCGTCATTAATGACGGGGCGTAATTACCCATTTTCTTGTAACCAAACTTAGTTTGTTTAGCTTTGACCCTACATTGTATAAAGATATACATCTTTTGATGGAGAAATATTGTTAACGTTCGTTTGAACTTTACTTTTTAGTCGCGTTATTGAGTTATTGGCTAATAGCTAATAGCTTTAATATTATTTGGGTAAAATACAACTCATAATGAGTATGAATAAGTAAATGGAAGTCAGAGAACTAGAAGTCAATCAAATTCATCGACCTTTACCAAGACAAACAGATCGGCTTAAGGTAGAACAATTAGCTCAATCAATCGCCAAAGAAGGTTTACATGAGCCTATTGATGTTTTAGAAGTAGATGGACAGTATTATGGTTTTTCTGGTTGTCATCGATATGAAGCACATCAGCTGCTTGGCAAAGCAACTATTAAATGTCGAGTACGCCGCGCACCTCGTTCAGTATTGCGATCGCATATTGCTTAATTGGCTGGGTGTAGATTGGTTGCGTTTAGACTTTCTGGTTTTTAACTATTAGCTATTAGCTTTTAACTAAAAACCTCGCCTGTTTCTTGTAAAGAATGGAGGCGGTGGTAAATACCGCCTTGGTTTAATAATTCCGCGTGATTGCCTATCTCAATTATTTTCCCTGCATCTAATACGACAATTTGGTCGGCTTCACGGATAGTACTAAGACGGTGAGCGATAATCAGGGTGGTGCGTGTACCTAAAATCGCTCTCATGGCTAACTGGATCGAACGTTCCGACTCATAATCTAAGCTGGATGTCGCTTCATCAAAAATTAAGATATCAGGATCGACAATTAAAGCTCTAGCAATACCCAAACGCTGCTTTTGCCCTCCTGAAAGCCTAACTCCTCTTTCTCCCACTACAGTTAAATAACCTTGGGGTAGATCGTGGATAAACTCATTAACCCTAGCTATTTGACAGGCTTGCTTAACTTGTTCTCGATTTACTTGAGGATTACCGTAGATTAAATTATCCCAAACTGTACCATTAAAAATATCGACATCCTGATGTACGATCGCTAAACGACGACGATAATGAGTAATATCTAGATCGCGAATGTTTTCACCGTCAACCTTAATCGCTCCCTGGTTAGGTTCAAAATAGCGGAACAGTAGTTTGACCAAGGTAGATTTGCCCGAACCAGAACGACCTACTAAAGCAACAGTCTGGTATGGTTTAATTAAAAGGTTAATATCTTGCAAAATTAGACGATGGCGATCGTAACCAAAGCTGAGATGCTCAAACTCTAGTTTGCCATCGAACTTGTAAGGGTTATCCGCCACGTCTTCCATAACCAAACTGGCTGCATCCATTCCCGTCTCAAGCTGCATAAAGTCATGAAAACGTTTCATCGAAGCATAGCGACGGGCAAAGATTTCTGCTAGCTGACCAATAGGTTCAAGCTCTGCATACGCCATACTAGAAACGGTCAGAGTGGTAATAAAATGACCTAAAGTAATGTTGCCCCTAACGGTAGAAATTAGGGTAAACAACAAAACAAAAAAGACACAGGTTTGAATTACGGTGCGCGACCAGGTAATTAAATTGACGTAACCCCGATGGATGCGATAGGTAACATATTTAAACTCCCGCTCAAATCGCTGCTGTTGCCGTTGATATTCTTGGGCTTCGGCAGCAAAAGACTTAACGGTTTTGATGTTGGTAATAATTTCTGAGGTACGGCTTTCGGTATTCTCCTGATGTTTTTCCAATAATTCTTCTTTAGCAATCAAAAATCGCAGATGTTTCAAGCTGTAGATCAGAATTAAGACAAAAGAAAGCAGAAAAGCGATCGCAATTCTGGGTTCAATAAATAAAATCATCACAAAGATACCCAGAATCCGCGCCAGTTTGGGGATTAACTGCCCTGCAATCTCAGGATACGTCCAGGTATGATTTTCGATGCCCCGCGCGATTCTCCCCGAAATACGCCCAGGATTATTCTCATCGTAATAACCTAAGGGTAAAGTCAAAATCTTGGCTACCACTTGACTAAAGTTATCTCGTCTGGCTTTGAGCGCAATTGCCCAGTGATGCCAGACTCCAATCCAAGGCTCAATAGGCGATCGCACTACCGTTACGATAAAAATTATTCCTAGCAACACCCCCAAAGACAACCATTTTCCCTGAGGAAAATTGCCAATATTCTGCACTAAGGCAATCGAGCTGCGGATCGGCGCATCCAAAGGCTGATTCGACAATACGTTCAAGATTTGCCCGATGCAATAGGGAACAACTAAATCAATAATCTCAAACAAACTAGAAGCAGCGATACTGAGAATGGCGATCGCTTTGTACTTACCAAAATAACTAACAATATCGCGAAAAGAAGACATTATTTAAAAAGATGAACGAGAAATGAATGAGCAGAAGTAGAAAATAGGACAATACTTCTGGTTTAACAGCTAATAGCTATTAGCTAAAAACTAAAAAATAAATATTACTGATTTGCTCAAGAAAATGTTCCAGCTTTTGAGACTCAAAACTCCGCGTTGCGTTGATAGTTTTTTCTTAATTGGTAAACCTACAGTTAGAAAAGCTGCTTAGATATAGATACAGGCGGTTTATTCGGCTAACAATACATTAATTTCTTCAATAAAATACCCTATGTCTTCCAATTCCACTATAACGATTCCTAATCTACACCGCTTAATTTTAAATAATGGCATCACTTTGATAGTCGTCGAAAACCAAGCAGCAGATATCATTTCAGGTCGTTTCTTTCTTAAAGGTGCAGGTACAATTGCCGAGCAACCAGAGCAAGCTGGATTGGCTCATTTAGTCTCGGCGGTAATCACCAAGGGAACAGAAAATTTATCTGCTTTAGAAATTGCTGAAAAAATCGAGTCGATTGGTGCGGGGTTAGGTACAGATGCTTCGACTGACTATTTTTCCCTCAGTCTCAAAACTGTATCGTCAGATTTTCCGCCGATGCTGAAGCTGTTAGCAGAGATTATGCGATCGCCTACTTTCCCTGAATCAGAAGTAGAATTGGAGCGCAAGCTAACTTTACAAGCAATTCGTTCTCAAAAAGAACAGCCGTTTAACGTGGCTTTCGATCAGTTGCGTCAACAGATGTATCCGCAACATCCCTATGGGGTTTCTGTATTGGGTACAGAAACCAGTGTCGCAGCTTTAACTCACGCCAATCTCCAGCAGTATCATCAAACTTATTTTCGTCCCGATAACTTGGTTATTAGTCTATCTGGACGAATTACCCAAGAGCAAGCAGTTAATCTTATTTCAGAGGTTTTTAGTGATTGGCAAAAACCAGATTATCCTTGTCCTCCTTCTCCGCTAAATTCTCCTACTCTTAATCCTTCTCAGCAAGAAATTATTCAAGATACCCAACAGTCGATTGTCATGCTGGGTTACTTGGGGACCAAGGTAAATCTTGAGGATTATCCCGTCTTAAAACTAATCAGCACTTATTTGGGTAACGGACTCTCTAGCCGTTTATTTGTCGAATTACGAGAAAAAAGAGGTCTGGCTTACGATATTTCCGCATTTTTTCCGACTCGTTTGGATATCGCACCTTTTATTACCTATATGGGAACAGCACCTGCTAATACTGAGATAGCAATTGAAGGTTTAAGTAGCGAGGTAAAACGTCTGACGCAAGTAACCTTGACGGAGGAAGAGTTGCAGGGAGCAAAAAATAAGCTGCTGGGACAATATGCTCTGGGTAAACAAACCAATGGTGAAATTGCTCAAACCTATGGTTGGTATGAAACTTTGGGTTTGGGGGTAGACTTTGACAATACCTTCCAGGCTAGTATTCCCCCAATTACGGCTGAGAAAGTGTATCAGGTAGCCAATAAATATCTGAGCCAGCCTTATATTTCGATTGTCAAACCAGAAGGCTAACTCACATTATCTGCAATATGTTAGTTAAACGGGTAATTTAAACGATCGCCCTACTTTTTTGAATTTTTAAATCAAATATTTTCTCGATCACATCAGCCACCACTTTATCGGGAGTAGATGCACCACTGGTTACGCCGACGGTAATTTTTCCCTCTGGTAGCCAGTTTTGGGCAACGGTAATTTCTCCGTCTAAAGGCTTGTGTTCTAGGCGATCGCGACTTAAAATCCTTTCTACAGAGTCAATATGATAAGAAGGAATTTTGCTTTCGACGGAGATTTCCTGAAGATGAGTAGTATTAGAAGAATTAAAGCCACCAATGACGATCATTAAGGATAAATCTTCTTTTACTAAGTCAAACATGGCATCCTGTCTTTCTTGAGTGGCATCACATATCGTATTGAAGCTCATAAAATGTTCGTTTAACTCGGTTGGACCATACTTTTTCAGCATGGTTTGTTCCAGAAGCTTGCCAATTTGCTCTGTTTCGCTTTTGAGCATTGTGGTTTGATTGGCAATGCCGACTTTCTCTAAATCGCGATCGGGATCGAATCCTTGAGAGTAAGCATTTTTAAATAAAGCTAAAAACTCTTCTTTGTCCCCACCATGAAGAATATAGTTAGTCACATATTCTGCCTGTGTCAGATTTAACACTACTAAATAGCGATCGGCAAAGGAACTAGTAGCTATAGTTTCTTCATGGGCATATTTACCGTGAATAATTGAGGTATAGTCGCGTTTTTTATGCTTTTCGACAGAAGTCCAGACTTTAGACACCCAAGGACAGGTAGTATCAACAATTTTACAGCCTCGATCGTTGAGCAGCTGCATTTCTTGAACACTGGCACCAAAAGCAGGCAAAATAATTACATCACCACCATCGACTACACTAAAGTCTTTTTCGCCATCAATCAGTTCGATAAAGCCTACATTCATCTCTCGCAAACGCTGATTGACCGAAGGATTATGAATAATTTCGTTAGTAATCCAGATTTTCTCGTTCGGGAAATGCTCTCTGGTTTCATAAGCCATGGCTACGGCTCTTTCTACACCCCAACAAAAGCCGAAAGACTCAGCTAGACGAATCGTTACGTCTTCTTGGGAATAGCAATAGTTGCGATCGCGAATAATTTGAATTAAATCACTTTGATACTCGGAATTCATGGTTTGATGCACTTGTTCATCGTGTCCAAAACCGCGACGATGATAGTTTTGCGACTGCTGCAAAGAACGTTTGAAAGCTTTTGTATCTATTTTTTGATTGGTCATAAAAATTATGTTTATTTTGAGTTTATTTTATTTTTATATAGATAGGATAAAATTTTCTTAATACTACTTTATAGTTTAAGAAAATTTTAGTGAGTTTACCCGAAGCAGATACCCCTTTATATAATCACACTTTGCCTACTCTCGAAGAATGGCTACGCAGTAAAGGCTGCGATCAAGACGAAAATAATCTTCACTGTTGGTATTTAGCTGAATCAGCCTGGAAAGCAGAAATTTGCCTTGATACCGAAGAATTGACCGTGCGTTATTTTGATGCCGAATTAGAAAGTCAAAATCTGAGTCGCTCTTTTAAATATTCTCTCAGTCGCCAAGATGTAGAAGATGCAGTCTTTTCAGGACCATAACCTGGATTTTTAGAGTTATTTAGATTTATCTCGCTGGGCGATCGCTTCGGCTACGCGCAGCTCTAAATTATGCCAGACTATGCCAGAAAAAAAAGCCTTAGAATTTAAGGCTTGATTGACCAACGGTCAGAGCAGGCTCCGTCGTTTTATATGCGGAGCGGTATCCTTTAGGACGGCGGAGTAATCTCTGACTTTATTGCTACTTAGATCGAAAAGCTCTGGCGATCGCTAATTAATTTAGCCATCCTTTGAGTCGACGCGCTACTTGAGGGCGTCGCAGCTTACGCATCGCCTTACTTTGAATTTGGCGCACTCTTTCGCGAGATAGGCTAAACATTCCCCCCACTTCTTCTAAGGTGTAGGGTTGGCTGCTAGATAAACCATAACGTAAACAAATAACGTCTTTTTCTCGCTGGGTTAATACATCATCAAGAACATCAGTAATTTCTTGGCGCATCATGGTTTCATTTATCCGCTCTTCAGGAAGCTGAAGATCGCTATCCTCTAAAAGATCGACAAGCTCTGTATCTTCCGCTTTACCGACGCGATGATTCAAAGATAGTGACTGGCGACGTAACTCTAATAACTGGCGCAGTTGAACGGGAGGTATTTTTAGCTCTTGTGCTAATTCTGTCTCGCTAGGATTACGCTGTAGCTTTTGCTTTAAGTTACGCTGAGCCTTTTTAAGTTTGTTGAGTTTTTCGACAATATGAATCGGCAAACGAATAGTACGAGCATCATTAGCAATTGTGCGGGTAATTGCCTGACGAATCCACCAGTAAGCGTAGGTAGAAAATTTATAGCCTTTATTGGGGTCAAACTTCTCTGTAGCTCTATTTAAACCGATCGCTCCCTCTTGAATTAAGTCCAGAAAAGGAACGCCACGATTAAGATAGCGTTTGGCAATAGATACTACTAGTCGCAAATTGGAACGAATCATTTTGCGCTTGGCTACTTTTCCCCGGTATAGCATAAGCTCTAAGTGTCTTGCTGATTCTAACCCCATTGCTGTTGCCAATTCAGCTTTGGTCGGCTTTTGCTGTAGTTCTTCAGCTAGCTTGCGTCGAGTTTTTTCTACGTTTAACATTAACTTGACATCATTAGCCAAAATAATCTCTTCCTCTGCTGTTAACAAAGGATAACGAGCCATTTCCTTGAAAAATGCGCCAATATTATCTTCTAAGGCAATTTTACGCCGACTATCAGTCTCAGAGCCAAACTGATTTTTATCAGTGTATTCTGCTTCAACTAAGTTTAAATCTTCGACTATGATTTGAGATTCTTCACTAACTAAAATATTTGTGCTATAGCTATCGTTTTCTGTCAATTTCACTGTAGTCATTGGCTTAGCCCCTTTTTCTAAAGCAAGTTTTTCGATGTCTGAAAAATAATTTACAATTAGTTTTGACCAATAGAACTAGTTGGTTTTTACACTGTTGATGTTTAACTAGAAACCTGAAAATTAGGCAAAAAGACCTGAATCAAATAATCGGCAATGCATTTTGTTTTTTTAAACTAAATTTATTTTATTTTCTGTTTTAAGTTAATTGGTTAATTATAAAACTCTCATGTTTCTGATTTTTTCCTTTAAAAGCATACTTTTTCTTAATATTATTTGTTGAAAAATTATAGTAAGGTAGCCTACATAATTTTTCTCTATCGCCTATGGTGCTTGAGTTTTAATCTTCCTTGAAATATATTTAATTAAACAGGATTAAACATCCAAGTAACAAATTTTTCCTAGATGATTAGCTTAATATCTTTTCACAAAAATTTGATTAAAAATGTAGCTCTGTTTACTTTCAAATGTTTTTTGTGATGAAGCGATGACTTTAATCAGATTAGCTTATATATTTTTGATTGCACTGCCACATTAATCTTATATAAATTCGATTAATGTTATTTATTACACAAAATAAAATTAGTATTAAACTAAATATTTATTTGAGTGGCGAGACTAAAGGTAAAATAGTATTTTTGTACGAGTAATTAATCAACTTTGAATGTTAACTGGTACTGCCGAAAATGGCTCTTCCCAAGATGGTAGCGATCGCTCTTCCTATAAATTTATGACTCAAACCAGTCTGGTACTAGCAGAACCCCAAAACATTTACACGTTTAATTCTCAGCAGTGGGTCGAGGTTTTAGTTGATTGTCCAGGAACACAAGGTTTATACACTTATAGCCTTCCCCCAGACTTAATAGTGCGTTCGGGTGATATAGTCAGCGTTCCATTTGGGATGCAGCTTACAGGAGGTATTGCCATTCGCTTATTAACCTCTCCCCCAGAACATTTAGAGCCAAAACAAATTCGTTCTGTCGAAGATGTAATTACGTCGGGATTTTTCAAAGATACCTATTGGCAACTACTAGAAAAATTAGCTAACTACTACAGTACAGATTTAATCAGTGCGATTCGGGTAGCTCTCCCCCCTGGTTTATTAGGGCGATCGCAAAGAAGAGTCAGATTAAGTTCTGTAGTTCCGCCTGGTGCAGAAGCTTTTTGTAGCCTTATTGCAGGGCGAGTTCTCCAACTGTTACAAAGTCAGAAAGATGGCGACTATAGCGTAAATTATCTCAAAAATCAGCTTAAAGGAGCAAATCGTGGTATCAAAGAACTTAGCAAGCGAGGCTGGATCGAAAATTACTTAGAACCTCCCAAACGAGCCAAACCTAAATTAAAAATAGCCGTTACTTTGGCAACAAATAGCTTTTTGGACGATTTAACCGCAAGACAGCAAGAAATATTGCAGATTTTAAAAAATCGCGGTGGGGAATTGTGGTTGAAAGAATTGATCCAATTGTGTCGTACTACCTCAGCCACGATTAAAAAACTGGAAATTAAAGGCTATATTATCTGCTCAGAACGCGAGATTTTGCGTCAAGAACAAGGAGTCCTTCAAGCAGCAGACCAATCCAAAGAACTAAATCCAGCGCAAGCCGATGCCTTAGCAGTAATCAACGCTCAACAGAACCATGCTCAAATCCTTTTGCATGGGGTAACAGGTTCAGGTAAAACTGAAGTCTATCTTCAGGCGATCGCGCCTATCTTAGAACAGGGAAAATCAGCTCTAGTCCTAGTGCCTGAAATTGGCTTAACCCCGCAGTTAACAGATCGCTTTCGCGCTCGTTTTGGTGAACAAGTATGTGTCTATCACAGCAAACTTTCCGCTGGAGAACGTTACGATACTTGGCGACAGACGATACAGGGAGAACCCCAGGTAGTAATCGGTACGCGCTCGGCTATCTTTGCTCCGTTACCAAATTTAGGCTTAATTGTCCTTGATGAAGAACACGACTCTAGTTTTAAACAAGACCGCCCGATACCTACTTATCACGCCCGCAAGGTCGCTCAGTGGCGTGCCGAGTTAGAAAATTGTCCTTTGGTTTTAGGTTCAGCCACTCCATCTTTGGAAAGTTTGATAGCGGTTGCCAAAGCAGGGGCGAATGGTTATTCGCCCTTACAAGATGCAGGTGCAGAAGTGCGAGCAAAGCGAGATCCTGCGCCAGAATTAGGGCGAGAGTGGACGGGCGACACAAGCGCCCTCACAAACAGAGCATTTTATCTATCTCTACCTGAAAGAATCGGTAATCGCCCTTTACCCCAGGTAACCATAGTCGATCTACGTCAGGAATTAAGTCGAGGCAATCGCTCGATTTTTAGTTTAGCTCTGCAACAGGCGATCGCTGATATGCAATCACAAGGACAACAGGGTATTTTATTTATTCCCAGACGAGGACATAGTACCTTTGTCTCTTGTCGCAGTTGCGGTTACGTGATGGAATGTCCAGATTGCGATGTATCTCTTTCTTATCACCATACCCATGAAGGGGCAGCCAAGTTATTGCGCTGTCACTACTGCAACCATACTCGTATCCAGCCTGATATTTGTCCTGAATGCAGTTCTCCCTATCTCAAGTTTTTTGGCAGTGGGACGCAAAAAGTTACCCAAGAACTAGCTAAATTATTTCCTGAGCTTAAATATATTCGGTTTGATAGCGATACTACCCGCAACAAGGGGGCTCATCGTCAGTTAATCGATCGCTTTATTCAGCAAGAAGCAGACATTTTAATTGGAACTCAGATGCTGACCAAAGGATTAGATATTGCAGGAGTTACCTTAGTCGGGATTGTGGCAGCAGATGGCTTATTACATCGTAGTGATTATCGAGCTGCCGAAAGAGCCTTTCAAACCTTAACTCAGGTAGCGGGTAGAGCAGGTAGAGGCGACATTCCTGGTCAAGTAATTTTACAAACTTATTCCCCCGAACATCCAGTAATTCAGGCAGTTAAAACCCACAACTATGAAGATTTCAGCACCACCGAATTGAGCCAGAGAGCAGAATTAAACTATCCTCCCTACGGAAATTTAATTTTAATCAAGCTGAGTAGTATCGACCAGCGCGAGGTAGAACAAGCTGCCCAAACGTTAGCAGATCGCTTAATTGATACTTTGAGCGCGGAATACGAAATATTAGGTCCCGCACCAGCCAATATTATGCGGGTTGCCCGTCGCTATCGGTGGCAAATTTTACTCAAGTTCTCCGCAGCAGCCCAGGCTAACTTGCCCGATCTAAATATCTGGCGATCGCACTTACCTAAATCTGTCAGCATGACCATTGATGTCGATCCAATCAATATGGAGTAAAAATCATCGATTATTTTTTCTTTAATGATTAAAATTCAATCATTAGTTAAGTTATAGATGATTGAAGATATTTTAAATAACCAGCATTATGCGAGATTTTGCTCAAATTCAACGGACTGATTACGACGTAATTATTATTGGAGGGGGAATTAATGGCGCAGGTGTCGCTAGGGATGCTGCTTTAAGAGGTTTAAACACAATTTTAGTTGAGAAAAACGATTTTGCTAGCGGGAGTTCCAGCTGGTCTACCCGACTAATTCATGGCGGTTTACGCTATTTGGAATATTTTGAATTTCCTTTGGTAAGGGAGTCCTTAAAAGAGCGTGAGATATTACTCCACACTGCGCCTCATCTGGTTAATCCCCTACAGCTGACAATTCCAATCTATCGCAATCGCTCTCGCCCTTATTGGAAGATTTGGGCGGGGATGATTCTCTATGATGTTTTTAGCTTTGATAAAACTTTACCCGTGCATCGAATGTTGCCCAAAGCGAAGTTTCAACAGCTATTTCGCTCACTTGATGAGGAAAACTTAGTCGGCGGTTCACAATATTATGACGGACAGGTAACTCTAGCAGAGCGTCTTTGTTGGGAAAATATTGTTTCGGCGCAGAATGCAGGGGCAATTGCTTTAAATTACGTTGAAGTTACTGAATTACCGATTAAAAATTCCCGCATTAGCGATGTTATCTGTAAAGATAAGTTGACTGGAGAAAGCTTTACCATTTCAGGCAGCCCTGATGCCGTAATTATTAATACCGCAGGCCCCTGGATTGATAAAGTTTGTCAATTGGGTAGCAAAGCAGGGCAAAAAAATCCTATTGGCGATACAAAAAAAAATGGTGGAACAAAAGGCAGTCATATTGTCGTCGGTCAATTTCCTGGCGCACCAGGGTCAACTCTTTATGTTGAAGCAAAATCTGATGGTCGCCCCTTCTTCATTGTTCCTTGGTTAGGTATGTATCTTATTGGTACTACAGATATACCCTATAATAACGATCTTGATAATCTCAAAGCCGACAATGCAGAAATTGATTATTTATTGAGGGAAACTAATAGTATTATTCCGACTGCTAAATTAAAGCGGGATGATATTAAGTTTACTTATTCTGGAGTACGTCCTTTACCAAACGCTGAGGGCAAAAAACCAGGCAGCATTACCCGCAAGCACATTATATTTGACCATCGCAAGGAAGGAGTCAGCAATTTATTAACTTTAATTGGCGGTAAACTAACTACCTATCGCAACGTAGGCGAAGAAATAGTGGATGCAATCTTTAAAAGGATGAAGCGATCGCCAAAACCCTGCCAAACCGATTCTCTACCTCTGCCAGGCAGCATTCTGCCGAGCGATCGGCGTATTCAACAGGCAATTGATGATTATACTCCAACCCTATCAGTTAATACTATCGATCACTTATTCTCAATTTATGGTGCCAAGGCGTTAGAGGTTTTAGCCTTAACCAAGGAAAATCAGGAATTAGGCGAGCTTCTTAGCTCACAATTGCCTGATATCAAAGCTCAGATTGTTTATGCTGTCGATAGCGAGTCCGCCCATACTTTAGTAGATATTTTGCGCCGTCGCACTACGTTGGCAATGAATGGTCATTATGGCATGGATTTATTACCCGTAATCATTGAAACTTTGCAACAATACTGCGGTTGGACTCAGCCACAAAGCGATCGCGCCTGTGCCGACTATCGCTTTTTTATGGAGCAAAACTGTATTCCTGATTATCAGCTGTAGATGGTTGCAACTAATCTGGCAATTACGACACTACCCAAATTCATTAAAAATACGGTTCGGGTGGAAACCTACGCGCAATACGCCATTAGAATTGTCTGGATACTAAACGATCAATATAATTTGGCGATCATTTAGTACCAGCATATTTTTGAATTGATTTAACGCTGCCATCGCAACCAGGTAGAAGTTAGCTTTTTAACGAACGGAGTAAAGCGACTCTGGCTATATTCATCCGCGGCTTTGCGAATCACCTCCGCTTGGGTGGGATAAGGATGAATTACACTGGCGATCGCACCTAACCCTAAATTCTGCTCCATTGCCAACGTGATTTCACCGATCATTTCTCCAGCATGACGGGCAACAAGAGTTGCGCCCAGAATTTGGTCTCGGTTTTTTAACACATGAATTTTAACAAAGCCCGTAGTTTCTCCATCGGCGATCGCCCGATCGACGTCATCCAGTGATATATAGAAGGTACGAACTTCATCAGAGCGCTTTTGGATCTCTTGCGCTGTAATGCCAACATGAGCAATCTCTGGATCGGTATAGGTACACCAAGGCATTGTCAAGTGACTGAGCTGGCGGCGACCGATACCAAAGATGGAAAAAAGTGCATTTTGAATGACAATCCGTGCGGCAGCATCAGCGGCATGAGTAAATTTCCATTTCATACAGCAGTCGCCCACAGCATAAATCCGCGGATTAGACGTTTGCAAGTAATCGTTGACTAAAATACCTTTCTTTCGATCTGTGTCAACGCCAACACTATCAAGGTTTAATCCTTCAATGTTGGGCGATCGCCCGACTCCAACTAGAATTTCATCAACGGGGATAGATTGATAGTTGTCGTCCACACTATAGTAAATCAGTTTCTCAGTTCCTTGCTTCTCAACCCGTTGAACCTGAGCGTTTAATATTACATTAATGCCCTGATTTACAAACACTTGTTGCATCAGATTAGAGGCATCTGGATCGGACTTTTCCAGAATTCGCGATCCTCGTTGTAAAAGCGTTACTTGTGAACCTAAACGTTGAAAAGTTTGGGCTAATTCACAACCTATGTATCCACCTCCAATAATAGCAAGGCGATTGGGACAAGTCGTCAGGTTAAAGACCGTTTCATTTGTGAGATATCCAACCGCTTCAAGCCCTTCAATCGGAAGTTGGACTGGGCTAGATCCCGTCGCAATCACTGCTTTCTTAAACCGCAAGGTCTGATTAGCAACGGTAATTGTATCTGAACCTGAAAACTCAGCTTTCCCAATGAACACATCAACACCGTATTTCTCATGCATTCGTTGAGCCGAATCATTTTTGCTGATTTCTGCTCGTACTCGACGCAGCCGCTCCATCACGGCTGGAAAATCGACGTGTACTCCCTCCTGGATCTGCACCCCAAAGCGGTGGGACTGCAAAACATCAGAGATGGCTCTTGCCGAGCGGATTAGGGTTTTAGAGGGAACACAACCTACATTAGTACAGTCGCCACCCATAAGATGTTTCTCGATCAGAGCCACTTTTGCCCCCAGCATGGATGCCCCAGCAGCAGTAACTAATCCCGCTGTACCTGCGCCAATCACTACCAGGTTATAGCACTTTGCTGGAATTGGATTTTGCCAATCTGGAGGATGGACATTAGAGATCAACTCTCGATTATAGGTATCCATCGGTAGAACCGTAACGGGATCGACAGAGAATTGAGTCATTAGCTACCTCAATAATTAAAAGTTAAACTTCATTAGCTGCTTTGCAATCCGTTTCTTCAAGTAATAATTAAGTCCATATAGATAATGGACATCTCGATCAAATTATAATCAATGCAGATTGATATCCTGTTAACTTTCTTGCCAAAAACTAACAGAGTGTTTGGCAACATTTTATCTGCGCTAATACGGCAACATGGGAAAGATGATTGCTCAGAACTTCTTAAATCTACTTAAAAAAGATTGTCAACAAGCACTAATCACGATATATCTATAGTAAGGGAAAGCTAAATAGTAATTTATCTCAATAAATTTTGTTTATGACTCACGCTATAGATCTCAAATACCAGCCATCATCGAAGCTCAAGCAGCTACCTAAATTTATCTTTATTGGCAATGCCTCAACAACATCGGTGGATTTAACTAAGGAGCGACATCTCCCTTCTAATCGCAACTTGTTAAGTCAAATCGATGTCGGAAACTTTTCACTGATCGATCAAATTCACGTTCCCCGCAATTTGTCTCGTCAACTAAAAAATCTACGGCTCAAACCTGGAAAAATTGTGCAGCTAGTTAGCAAAACTAGCAATGGCTCTGTAGTGATTAGCATTAATAATAAATTAATCGGCATCGGCGCGGAGATTGCTCAGAAAATTATTGTGACTTTGGTTGATGATACAAAATTATGAGAATAGCGATTAGCATTTCAGAATTACCAATCGGTTCGGTAGCTATTGTTGCAGGATACAGTCGGGTTTATGGTGGTTACGTTGGGAAACTCATATCTCAGGGATTATTACCAGGTACTTCTTTCGTGGTGCTCGACCTAGCTTTGCCTCAGGGTGCAGTACAAATTATGCTTAAAGAGAAAATTATCACTCTTTCTAAACCAGAGGTAAATGCACTTTGTGTTGAAACCATTACTGAAGAAGATATTTAAAAGATTAAGTCAGAAGTCAAAAGTCAGAGATTACTCCGCCGTCCTTTAGGACGACGCGAAGCGGTATGCTAAAGCATACCGCTTCGCGTCGCAAATCATGCACGGGCATATTCTTTAGGGCATAAAGTCAGAAGTCAGAAGTATTATCTTCTCGTCTTCTAGTGTACTTGGGCAGATTTTTTAACTTTACTATGGAAACGTGGTACTTTTATCCTTCTTCTTTTCTTTGAGCGAATCTTAGTTTAGCCGATCGCGATCGCGGATTGGCTCGTTGTTCGTCTGGTTGAGCCGTAATCGGTTTTTTGGTAATCACCTTTAATAATTCGTGATCGCGGAAACGATGTTTGACAATGCGATCTTCCAAGCTATGAAAACTAATAATGCCAATTTTACCTCCTGGTTTGAGCCAGTGAGGAGCGCGATCGATCAATTTCTCTAAAGACTTTAATTCTTGATTAACTTCGATACGTAATGCTTGAAAAGTTCGGGTAGCAGGATGAATTCTACCATGACGATATTTGCCAGGAACAGTAGAGGCGATCGCTTCAGCTAAATCTGTCGTAGTTTTAAATGGGCGTTTTTGTACGATCGTTTTAGCAATACGGCGCGAAAATCTTTCTTCTCCATATTCATAAATTAAATTGGCTAAAGACACTTCCTTCCAGTGGTTAACAATCTCGGCTGCGGTAATTCCACTGCTGCGATCCATGCGCATATCTAAGGGTGCAGTGTTGCGAAAACTAAAGCCTCTAGCGGCAATATCTAACTGAGGTGAGCTTACCCCCAGATCGGCGATAATTCCCTCAAATAATATGCCATTTGGTTGATAGTCGGCAAAATTTCCCTGCCAAAAACTTAACTGCTGGGGATAATGATCGGCTAATCTAGCCTTGACTGCTGCGATCGCCGTCTCATCTCGATCTATGGCGATTAGCTTCAGGTTTTCTCCTTGAGCGAGAATTAATTCACTATGTCCACCACCTCCGGCGGTAGCATCCAAATATATACCTTCGGGCGATGGATCTAATCCGGCAATTAATTCGCGACTCAACACAGAACGATGATTAAATGCTGGTGCTTTCTGTGTTTCCACTAAATTTCTCTCCTACAAATCTTGATTAAGATTCTATAACCTAAGTCCTGGAAGATACTAATTTATTTGAAATTTGCGGTTACAATGGTCAATGTAGAGAATAAAATGTATTTTTTATTTCTACTTTTTCCAACTCTTTATCAAGATAAAGCTGAATTTATCATATTCATATATGGAAGTTAGCCAACGCCCAGGAAAAGTCGAAGACCCTCCTGGTCATAGGTGGGCAGGAATCTTAGGAACGGGAGTTGCGGTAGTTACCTTAACTCTACCCCTAGTGATGATTGCCTCGAATTCTCCGTTTAGCAGCAACCCACAACCTGCTCCTCCAACAATCTATCAACCTCAAAATATTAAACTTAACCCGATGAAATAAGAAAGAATTACCGCGCTCCAGATTCTTGATTATTAAAGCGTTGGGAAAGTTAAATCCAAGCTACTTTTTTAATGAGCTTATTCTGGTAGTTATCTTTATAAACAAGATAGCTAAGTTTTTGTTGCCAACAAGATTATTTTTTCTCCAGTAAAAAAACAGCGAAAAAACATAGAATATTGATGTTTACCTGGAGAAAGAAAGATGAATCGAATTGGTCAGCATAAGCTAATTTTGGCAATAATATTTATCGTGACGCTGCTATTAAGCGTCGGAATGTCTTGGGCTAAGCCCCAAACAGCAACAGTGTTAGCAGCACATAGTCATGACTATCCCAGTCCCACAGCGATCGCTCAAGCAGAACCTAAAGTTCCTGTAGCTACAGAATCGGTGGAGTACGTCACCATAGACGGACAGGAGATTAACGGTTACTATGCCTATCCTGAAGACTCTACTGAGCCACTTCCTGGCATTCTAGCTATTCATGAATGGTGGGGACTAAACGAAAATATCGAAGCAATGGCACGCAGATTAGCGGGAGAAGGTTATCAGGTACTAGCGGTAGATTTATATAATGGACAGGTAGCCGACACTCCAGAGCAAGCTAGTCAATTAGTGAAACAAGTAGCAGATAATCCTTTCGGTGCAGAAGCAAATATTACTAAAGCTTACAATTATTTAGTAGAAGAAAAACAAGCTCCTCAAGTAGCCAGTATTGGTTGGTGTTTTGGTGGTAGCTGGTCATTAGAAACAGCGTTATTATTTCCTCAAGAATTAGATGCAGCAGTAATTTATTATGGTGGGGATGTAGGAAAAGCCACAACTGAAGAATTAAGCACTTTAGAAATGCCAATTTTAGGCATATTTGGCGCAGATGATAGTTCCATTCCTCTAGAGACAGTTAAAAGGTTGCAAACTACTCTAGAAAAGCTAGACAAAGAAGCAGAAATCCTAGTTTACGAAAATGCAGGACACGCCTTTGCTAATCCCTCTGGTCAATACTACGTTCCAAAAGCAGCCGAAGCAGCGTGGGAGCAAACTACCGAGTTTTTAAATGAATATTTGAGTTAAGTCTAAAGAATAAGGCGATCGCTTTTGGAGCGTTAAATGCGTAAACTTTAAACTTTATGGCAGTTTTTGTTGGGTTATGTTAGCACTAACCCAACCTACAAACACAAAAGTCAGAGCAATTGTTAACAGTTTACAGATCTTTCTGATATTCTTCTAATAAATCCAGAAGAGTCATTTTGCACTGCATTGGTAATAATTCATTTAAAGTCAACTCAGTTTTTCCACCACCAAGCTTCACGGGAATATCCTGTAAAATAGCGGTAACTGCGTCTTCACTTAAAGAATTAGCTTCTAAGATCGGATAAACTTTCTCTGCCACAACAGTATGCAGATGAGCATCGTTTAGATACAAATGCCACTTAGCAATATCCATATAGATGTTTTCGCCAATTTGAGCTGCTAAAGCTTCGATGTCTTGTGTAGTAGCCATTAGGTTTTAATTGATGTATAGTCTGCGATCGCTTTAATATAGATAAAGTGTAGAGCTAAAATGCCAAACCAAATACCGTTTACCCACAGTAACCAGGGCCATTCTGCCGATTTTAAATTATGGGCAAACCATAAGCCAGAATTACTTGCAGCATAAATACCAACATGAATCGCAAAATTCATTAAATCGTCTAGACGGCGAAATTCTGGGTCGGTTTTACGGTCTGGTTCACGAGGCCAACGAGGAGGCATAGGCAATTACTAAATATCAAATATACATAGAGAATGATATTTTCATTGTATCTGTTTAGCTGCTCATTCCTCCAGCTAAATAATTGCCTGATTTTCCCCCAGTCTTACTCAAAAGATAAATTGATTCAATCTGCATCGATTTTTCTAGTGCTTTAGCCATATCGTAGAGGGTTAATGCCGTTACCGAGACAGCAGTTAAAGCTTCCATTTCTACTCCTGTCTCAGCTTTGGTAACAACAGTCGCCTGAATTTTATATCCAGGTAAACTGCGATCGGGCGTAATCTCTACTTCAATTTGATGAATTGGTAATGGATGACATAAAGGGATGAGATTTGCCGTCTGTTTCGCTGCCATAATTCCCGCAATTTTTGCCGTACCTAATACATCTCCTTTGGGTGCGTTTCCCGCTTCAATATTGGCTAGAGTTTCTGAAGACATGCTAATTTTACCGATTGCTACGGCTTGGCGACGAGTCATTGGTTTGTCTGAAACATCGACCATTTGAGCTTCACCGCGATCGTTGAGATGCGATAAACAATTAAACTGATTTTTTTCTTGCATTGCTATACTAAGTTCTGCTAATATTGAACACTGTTGGGTTGAGTAAGTAAATTACTTACAGTTCAGCTAAGGGCGAGTAGCTCAGTGGATTAGAGCATTTGGCTACGAACCAAAAGGTCAGGGGTTCAAGTCCCTTCTCGCTCATCATAAAATATAAATAATGCCTGATGTAAATTAGCTTCGTTGATTCGAGTTTTTGAGCCATCAGGTATTTTTTGTCTATTGACAAGCAAGTTATGGTTAGTAACATAAAGCTAGTTTTTTGGGCAATATTGTTAGGAATTAATGTAGCTACTATCGTTAAATATTAAAGAGTTGACGATCATAATTATAGTTAAATGATTCCTAGAAGATATGAAAGACTAAAGCAGGTTCTCAATCAAAGACAGCCAGATTTAACAGTTTTAACTGAAAATGTTCATAAACCTCATAATCTATCAGCTATTATCCGTACCTGCGATGCGGTAGGAGTTTTTGCCGTACATGCCGTTAATCGCCATAGCGACACTCTAACTTATTCTCAAGTTGCTCAGGGAAGCGAAAAATGGATAAAGCTACATTTTCATGCCGATATTAGAACGGCGATCGCACATCTTCAACAGCACAGTCACCAAGTTTATGCTGCTCATTTAAGCGACACGGCTATTGATTATCGCCAAGTTGACTATACTCAACCGACAGCTATCCTTTTGGGTACAGAAAAATGGGGCGTAAGTAACGAAGCGGCGGATTTGGTAGATGGACATATTATTATTCCGATGCAGGGAATGGTTCAATCTCTCAATGTCTCTGTAGCCAACGCAGTAATTTTGTTTGAAGCTCAACGCCAAAGACTACAGGCTGGTTTATACGAGCAAGTTCGTTTAGATTCAGAAACCTACAGACAGGTGGTTTTTGAATGGAGTTATCCCGATCTGGCGGCTATGTATCGCCGTCAAGGAAAACCTTATCCTGAACTAGGAGAACAAGGAGAAATTTTAGACGATCGCTCGACAAATAAAATCAAGTAATATATTTATTGTCAGTTATCTTGCTTGACACCAGATTAAATGGCGCTCGATAGAATTAATACCCGACATGATGTTGGGAATTGTAAATTTTTTTAAAGCTGGGAATTTTTCCAGCGTAGTTTGCGGATTTTCGCGCTGCGAACTAAATAACGTATCTGTTTGGGCAATAGTAATTTAACAAATTGTTTAATCGAGCTTTTGCTTTTGGCGATCGCCTGTTTATAGTTAGTCTCTAATTGATAAAGCTTTGGATGACGGAAGGGAAAGAGCGAATGTTTGAGAGACTGCCATACTTCTCAATCTATTATCTGTTGTTCGCTTAGGTATTGTTCTACCCAGTTTAAATATAGCAGTCGTCTAGCTTCAGCTTGTCCCGATGCGATCGCCAAGAGCTGCAACAAAACTTAATTGGGCTTTGACTCATTCTCTGGCGATGACCCGAATGGCCCAAGCAGCAAGAGTACAAGTACAGAAATTCTCTGAAACTAAAATGCTCAAAGATACTTTAGAAATATTGCAAAACAGCATTCATTAACAGCAACATTTTGATTAGGATCTCTAATTTTCGGCTAATTTTTGGCTAACAGTTGCTGCTCTGGTAGTGCGAAAGATGTAAGGATAGAGAAAATAGCAGGCGGATTAGGATGTCAATAAATTGTCCTTGATTCACATCAAGGCACGTTGTAAAAAATGGCAAAATACATAATAGTAAACAGAATTACAAGTGCCGTCACTGTGGCAGACAGTTTGTAGAGAACCGACAGCAAAAGATTATAAGCCAATCGACGAAGGATTTAATTGACCAGCTTTTATTGGAGAAGATTCCCTTGACAGCAATTGGCGCCAGTTACAGACGTTTAACAGCCATGGCTGCAAGGGTAAGTCAATGATAATATATGCCTCAGTTCCTCGGCCAACTAAAGCAAAAGCCAAAAAAAAGGCAAATTAGCACTTGAGTGTGCTGAAATTTGGTCATTTGTGACTAACAAAGGTAACAAACAGTCGGTTTGGTTGGCTAAAGATGCTCAAACCAGATAAATTGTTGGTGTTTATATTGGCGATCAGCTTTGCTGGTGCGCTCCGCGCCATCGCAGCAGAAATGGAGCGAGAAAACTATGGAAGTCCTTACCTCCAGTCTATCGACAGTGAGCTGTTTGCCAAGCGTGACTTCTGGTACGCTTACAAAACAGTCATTCCTTCAAAACGCCATCGAGCGGTAGAGAAAGAAACAGGCAAAACTAATGATCTTGAAAGGTTCAATTGCACTTTACGCCCAAGAGTTTCTCGATTAGTCCGAAAAACTTGATCATTCTCCAAAAAGATGGAAAATCAGAGCGGGGCTATTTGGTATTTTATAGATTACTACAATGCTTCCTTACACCTTTAGGACTACCGCTGCTCTTAATCTGTTTATTCACAATATCTGTATATTATGCACACCAATATCGATACTATCGACTGATAAATATTCTATTTGTCTCAATTTACCTGGTGAACATCACATGACGAAGGATAACGATAAGCTAATAAATTAGAGAAAAATTTTAGCCGAAAATATGACCGATATTATTTATATGTTGACTTGGAACTGGTTGAGTGGTTCGCCTCTTATTGCTGCTGCCACAGAAGCTGCCACCGAATCTGATGCGGAAGAAGGTACTTTAATCCTAGCTGGGGTTTTGCTTTGTCTGGTTGTCATTTATTTTGCCAGTCAATTAGGGGGAGAAATTTGTTCCCGCATCAATTTACCTCCAGTGCTAGGACAATTAGTTGGCGGAGTCTTAATTGGTATTTCCGCGTTTCGTTTATTAGTTTTTCCAGAAGGCGGTAGTGTAGCCGAAGATTCTTTAATCATTAGCTTTTTACAAAATACCGCAGGATTAAAGACTGAATCGGCAACCTCAGTGTTCGCTGTTCAAAGTGAGGTCATTACTTTACTCTCAGAATTAGGAGTAATCATTCTCTTATTTGAAATAGGCTTGGAGTCCGATCTTAAAGAATTAATCCGCGTCGGACCATTCGCTGCTGTAGTTGCAGTAGTAGGGGTAGTTGCTCCCTTCGTTACGGGAACAGTTGGTTTAATCTATATTTTCCATACTCCAGTAATACCGGCTGTGTTTGCGGGGGCTGCTTTAACTGCTACCAGTATTGGGATTACCGCTAAGGTATTAGCCGAGTTAGGTCAGCTGAGTTCCGAAGAGGGTCAAATTATCATTGGTGCTGCGGTACTAGATGATATTTTGGGTATCGTAATTTTGGCTGTAGTGGCTAGCTTAGTCAAAACAGGAGAAATTCAAATTACCAATATTGTTTATCTAGTTATCAGTGCTGCGGTATTTTTGATTGGTTCAATCTTACTTGGTCGCTTAGTTAGTCCTTTAATCGTCGGGTTAGTTAACGAAATGAAAACCCGTGGTGAAGTATTGTTAACTGGTTTAATATTTGCTTTTATGCTATCGTATATCGCTACTGCAATTCATTTAGAAGGTATTTTGGGGGCATTTGCTGCGGGATTAATTTTAGCCGAAACCGATAAGCGCAAGGAATTGGAAGAACAAATTATCCCTGTTGCCGATTTTCTCGTACCAATATTTTTTGTCTGCGTAGGTGCCAAAACTGACCTGAGCGTTCTTAATCCTACCGTTGCTAGCAACCGTGAAGGATTAATTATTGCCACATTTTTAATTTTGGTTGCTATCCTGGGTAAAGTTATTACGGGATTTACCGTATTTGGCAATCCCAATTTAAACAAACTGGCTATCGGTGTCGGCATGATTCCTAGAGGAGAAGTCGGTTTGGTGTTTGCAGGAGTGGGTTCAGCCAGCGGAGCTTTATCAGAAGCGACAGAAGCAGCCATTATCGTCATGGTAATCACAACTACATTTGTTGCCCCTCCACTGTTGCGCTTAGTGTTTAATGAGACAGAATCCATAAGTCAATCAGTGGACAAAATTCAAGAATGACAACATAATTAGGCGAAGCTGAGCGCAAAGACATCTATGAGTTCCTGTGAAATTAGTCTCCAGTAATTTATGAAACCAAATTGCTTCTTTTTACGTCTCGATAGATCGAACTTCAAGAATGGGTATTATAGATTTCTAATCGGATTAACTGAAAATATTTTAGGATCTCGATCACTCTTCCTAAGGCAGTTAAACTTGGTACTACGTTCTTGTTGGTGCTTGTGTTGTTTTAGATGGGAGTCCTGGCTAACCGTATCTGAAAAGTCAGTTATCTACTGTGTTTGAGGAGCAATAATTGTGAGATTTCACTGGCTATTATCGGGTTTTATAGGTATTTTTCTGTTTTGTTCTCCCGCTAAGGCAGGAAAAATTGTATCTTGGGAATTTGAATCACAAGACAATAATTTAATTTTTAAGACCGACGAGGGAGTACAGCCTGAAGCGGAGCTGCTCAGTAATCCGACACGACTGGTAATCAATTTGCCAGGAACCGTGTTAGATCGAAAAACAGTTAAAGAAAGCTACCAGGGCCCAGTGAGCGGATTTCGCATTGGACAACCAGAGCCGGATACTTCTCGGATCGTAGTGGAATTAGCCCCTGGTTACAATATTGATGCCGACGAAATTGAATTTCGCGATGTCTCCCCGACTCATTGGGAGGTAGAAATGCCACAGCCTGAAGTGTCTCGTGTTGTTTCATCTGATGATGGTGACACTCAAGAATTAGAGTTACCTCAAATAGAGATGCCAACTGCCTTGCCTGGCTTAGAAGAGGGACAATCTCTTGCAACCCGTACTGGTTCTTCGCATATTAAAGCCACCAAAAATGGCTTTTTTATTGACATTGATGGTAATCGTCAAATTAAAATTGATTCAGAAAGAGATGGCGATCGCATTGATTTCTTTCTCGAAGGCATCACTCTCCCAGACGAACTAGTGGCTCAGTCGATAGAGCTCGATCAATATGGCGTTTCTAGCATTGAGTTTGAGCAGACGGATGATGAAGAAGCTGTTATGAGTCTAACTGTGACCGAAGACAGTCCTGACTGGCGAGCAACTTTTAGCCGCATCAAAGGTTTATTATTAATTCCAGTAGAAAAATTACCTACTTCTACCACCGCTGCGAATACCGCCGATTTTCAGTCTGAAGCAACGGAAACTGAGCCAGAATTAGAGCTGAGTGAAGAATTGAGCTCAATTTCATCGATTGAGCTAGTAGATGATTCTGAATTTTTAATTAATGCCGATGATGAGCTATCTGCGGTAGTATCTCGACAAAGCAACGGTATTTATCAAATTACCATCGATAATGCGGAGCTAGCAGAAGACTTTCAAGGTCCTGAACTAGAAGCTGGTAGCCCTATTTCTGAACTCAAGGTACGTCAGGAAAATTCTCGAGTAGTTTTAGAGATCACGACCCGATTGAGATATCGCCTCGGAAAGCTTAGTGCTGAAGACCAAAAGATTGCTTTACCAATTGAGATCGGAGTAGATCCACTCCCCCCAATGGATGCTCCTTTATTGCCTCCAGGATTTGCTAAAGCTCCCAAAGACACTATATTTGAACGAGAAATTCCTCCTGTTATTCCTAGCGATCGCCCTAAAATAATTATCGATGCTGGTCACGGCGGAGACGATCCAGGCACGATCGGCATTGGTGGCTTTCAGGAAAAAGATCTAGTTTTGCCAATTTCCTTAGATGTGGCTGAAATTTTAAAGAAGCAGGACATAGAGGTCATTATGACCAGGGATACGGATAACTTTATCAGTCTTGAGGGCAGGACTGACATGGCTAATGATATTGATGCTGATTTATTCGTCAGCATTCATGCTAATGCAATTAACCTGAGTCGTCCTGATGTCAATGGTTTAGAAACTTACTATTATCAAAGTGGTCGCCGTCTGGCAGAAATAATTCATTGGAGCATCCTCAATGGAGTCAATATCGACGATCGCGGTATTCGTCGAGCCAGATTCTATGTTCTGCGGCATTCAACTATGCCCGCTGTGTTGGTAGAAGTAGGCTTTTTGACAGGTGCAGTTGACTCTTCTCGTCTTAAAGATCCTAACCATCGTCGCCAAATGGCAGAGGCGATCGCCAGAGGAATTGTGGAGTATATTAAACAGAACAATCTGTAAACTACAAGTATTTTTACTGTGATAGTCGATCTAAGTCAAAATTCCTCATTTTCATTTCTATGAGATTACACAAAGATCTAACAATTTAAAATCAAAATCAATGATTAAAAATTTACATCAGCGCATTGGCTTGTTTGATAGTGGGGTTGGGGGATTAACCGTATTAAGGGAAATGTATCGCCAGATGCCTACCGAGTCTCTGCTCTATTTTGCTGATTCGGCTCGTTTGCCTTATGGAACGCGATCGCCCGAAGAAATTTTGTTGTTTGTCCGCGAAATTCTCGACTGGATGTGTAACCAAGATGTCAAGATGATCGTTATGGCTTGCAACACTAGTTCGGCTCTAGCGCTGGAAACGGTCAGAAAAGAATACGATATTCCCATTTTAGGTGTAATTCTGCCTGGCGCGAAAGCTGCCGTCAAACATGGAAAGCGAATCGGTGTAATTGCTACTTCTGCTACCGCTAAAAGTCATGCTTATCGTCAGGCAATTCAAGAAATTAGTCCTCAAACTAAGGTTTGGGAAATTGCCTGTCCTGAATTTGTCCGTTTGATCGAGCGAAATCAGCTTTATACCAGCTACACTAGTCAAATGGCGCAACAATATTTAGCTCCACTCATCCAAGAGCAAATTGACACTTTAATTTATGGCTGTACTCACTACAGACACCTGGAGAAAACGATCCGCGCTTTGTTACCCGCTTCAGTACAGGTTATCGATCCAGCAGAACACATTGTAGTGGCTGCGGAAAAAGAATTATCTTTATTAGGACTGCGCAATAATCAATTCTCTCTCCCCACTCGCTTTTACGTCAGCGGCTCTCCTCAACAGTTTGCTGGTTTATCTCAACAGTGGTTGGGTTACTATCCCCAGGTTAAACAAATTAAAACTCAAAAATCAGCTTCAGAAATAATGGTTCTTAATCCCATTGATTAAAAACTTTGACCGCGCAAAGCAGCGAACATTACTCCGCACGGACATAACAAGACTGGCGAACGGAGTACCGTACCCTTCACTTTTAACTCTATGCTTTAAGGAATTTTAATTCCCTGGCTAGTATCTTGAGAACTATCAGAAATAATATTTTCTTACCGCTTCTGTGTTTCTGCTATTTTGAGCAAGCCATAGATAATTAGAAGATAAATAAAAGCCAAAAACAAAATGAAAATAGGTAAATTTAGATAAATCATTGGTAGTGTCGGCTCGATGAAATTAGCTTTTTATTAGATAACCCTATAAAACCAAAGATCATTCAGTAGAATTAAAAGTTGTTTTTGAGCTAAATTTCGGACTATGGCTGACCTTTTGTATTAGCTTTGATTGACTACTACAAAAACCGCTCATCAGAAACTAGGTCTTCACTGCCCTTTCTGAAAAACGTCCTGATTAAGAATTAATTATCTGATCAGAAAATTATCAGACAATAACTTTAACAACTGAATATTTTAGTTTTTTAAATCCTCACATCCACAAGTAAATTGCTTATCCCCAATTACCAAATCAGCTTAGTCGGTAGACAACAAAATACGCTCGAATAAATTAATAAGAGCAAATCTTACTAATGCCAGTCACCCGTACACCTCCGTAAAACGAAGGTGCCTGCGGGTGACCGTTGGTCAATACTCTTTTACAAAAATTATGTAGGCTAGAAAACTGCCAATCATTAGGTGGCTGTACTAGCTAATCTTGTTAACGCTATTGATGCGATCGCACTGCTTAAGATAACGCTAATTTTATAAAAACTTATTGTTATTAGCATAACATAAACATTTGCGATTAAATACGTATAGCATCTAAATTAAAGGCGAATTTTTAGCTACTTGCGAAGTTAATGGTTGGTTATTAGCTGAGCTTCCCTTAAAATAAGTACAATAATATGTAAAGTTTCTTAAATAAATTATTTGCCAGACCTGGCTTAACAATGACATCTTCTACTACTTCTTTATTAGCACCCGTTGAAAATGATCTCAACACTATGACAGATAATCTCAAGCAATTGATTGGTGCGCGCCATCCAATTTTGGGTGCCGCTGCCGAACATTTGTTTGATGCAGGAGGTAAAAGAATTAGACCCGCGATCGTTTTGTTGGTTTCCCGGGCAACTATGTCGGATCAAAAGCTAACTTCGCGCCATCGCCGTTTGGCAGAAATTACCGAAATGATTCATACTGCAAGTTTAGTACATGATGACGTAGTAGACGAAGCTGATTTACGTCGCAATGTAGAAACAGTTAACAATTTGTTTGGCGATAGAATTGCTGTATTAGCTGGAGATTTTCTTTTTGCTCAATCATCATGGTATCTCGCCAATTTAGATAACTTACAGGTAGTCAAGCTTCTGTCCGAGGTAATCAGGGATTTTGCCGAAGGAGAAATTATGCAAAGCATAAATCGTTTTGATATCGATGCGTCGATCGATTCCTATTTAGATAAGACTTACTATAAAACCGCTTCTTTAATGGCTAATAGTGCTAAAGCTGCTGCCGTACTCAGTGATGCTGACAATGAAATAGTTGAAGATCTCTATAGTTATGGTCGCAATCTAGGACTGGCTTTCCAAATTGTTGATGATATTTTAGATTTTACTGGCTCAACTGAAGTATTGGGCAAACCAGCAGGACTAGATTTAGCTAGTGGGAAGTTAACTTCTCCTGTATTTTATGCTCTCAAACAACAGCCTTATTTAAAAACTTTAATCGAAAGAGAATTTTCTGAGCCAGACGATCTGAGTAAAGCTTTAGAATTAATTAAAAATAGTGAGGGAATTGAACAGGCTCGTCAGCTAGCAAAGGATCTGGCTCGTCAAGCTGCACAAAATCTCAGTTGTTTAGCTGCTTCGGACTCCAAAGATGCTCTTCATGAATTAACTAATTACGCTGTTAGCCGTATATATTAATTCAGGTTAAGTTAGTAACTTAGTTAGAGTCGATTAAGGAGTAAAGGCGGGTGTCATCTAGAAATCAGACTATTTTGGTTACTGGCGGTGCGGGGTATATTGGTTCTCATGCGGTGCTGATTCTTAAAAAAGCGGGCTATAATGTCATAATTTTAGATAACTTATCTTACGGGCATCGAGAAATAGTTGAAGATGTACTTCAGGTAAAACTGGTGGTTGGTGATACAAGCGATCGCGTGTTATTAGATCACTTATTTACTACTCATAAAATTGATGCAGTAATGCACTTTGCGGCTTATATAGCTGTAGGAGAATCGGTCAACGAGCCAGGAAAATATTATCGTAACAACGTTGCTAGTACCCTCAATCTTTTAGAAGCAATGTTGGCACATGGAATTAATCAGATCGTTTTTTCTTCTACCTGTGCGGTATACGGGATGCCTAAAGAAGTCCCCATGAGCGAAAATCATCCTCACAATCCTCTTAGTCCTTATGCAGCAAGCAAGGATATGGTAGAACGCATCTTAAGCGACTTTGATACTGCCTTTGACCTAAAGTCCGTAGCATTCCGCTACTTTAATGCCTGCGGTGCAGATCCAAGTAGTCTACTAGGCGAAGATCATACGCCAGAAACTCATTTAATTCCTCTGGCTTTACTTACCGCCCTCAAAAAGCGTAAATCGTTATACATTTTTGGTACTGACTATGACACTCCTGATGGTACTTGTGTACGAGACTATATTCACGTTAACGATTTAGCTGATGCTCATGTCTTAGGTTTAGAGTATTTGCTGTCTGGGGGAGAATCAGAAATATTCAACTTAGGTAACGGGAATGGTTTTTCAGTCAGAGAAGTAATTGAAACTGCCCGTCAGGTGACAGGTTTAGAGATTCCTGTTATTGAAAGCGATCGCCGCCCTGGAGATGCACCTATTTTAGTTGGCAGTAGTGAAAAAGTTCGCACCATGTTGGGCTGGAATCCAAATTATGCCGATCTGAAAAAAATTATCAGTCATGCTTGGCAATGGCATCAGAAAAGACACGGAGAAATAGAAAGGAGCAAGAATGAAGGATGAGGGCAGAAAAAGAAACGTAGTCGGCGACAAATTTACTCGCCGCCATAATCATCATATTGCTTTAAAGTACCGTAGTAAAACCAACATACTAATAGTTTGTTTCGGGTTAGCATTAGCTTTTGTGTTTTATGGCTGTAGGGAAAATAGAGTTACTCAATGCAAACCAATTTTTCAGATTGCCCATAGTGTGGCAGAAAATAGTCACAACTTTAGCTATCTCAACAATAAACAGCCAGTAGAAGTAAAAAGCTGGTTGGAAGCAGCCAGTTTAATGAATAGAGCCGCGGATCAGATTCAAGCGTTGCATATCAATGACAGTAAATTAATTGAATATCAAAATAAATTTGCCACTGTTTATCGTATTTATGCTCAGGCTACTAATGATGCCGTGCGAGCCAGAGAAAACATGGATTTGTCAACCCTTAAGTCTGCTCGCAGAGATGCAGAACAAGCGGGTGAAATACAGCAAAACCTGCTTCGAGAAATTAACGCCTATTGTTTAACACCTTAGCTCGTCAATCATAATCTTGACGTTACATTTTCGCCATAAATGAATTATTTTTCTTTACTTTAGCTAACTATTAAAATAGTTAAATATAATCACCGATCTTTGTAGATTATATTTACATAGTTTTATTAACAAATAGTAGTTAAATATTTTTTAAATAACTTACATTTAGGCTTAATATGATTCGTATTTTATTAGTAGACGACCAAAATTTAGTTAGACAGGGAATTAAATCACTATTAGAGCAAGACTCAAATTTCCACATAGTTGGGACAGTAAAAGATGGTCATAATGCTCTCAAGCAAGTCGAGCTTTTGTCTCCTGATATTGTGTTGCTTGACATAGAAATGCCTGGAATGAACGGTATTACTGCCACTAAATATATCAATCATTCATCTCCTCAGACAAAAGTCATTATTCTTAGCAGCCACGAAGACGAAGAATACTTGACTCAGGCATTTATGGCAGGAGCTAGAGCCTATATGCTCAAAGATAGTTTGATGACGGACTTGAAACAAGCTATTTTAGCGGTTAATAATGGATATTCTCAGATAGAGTCTAGGTTGTTAGCTAAGATTTTCGCTCCTGGTAATATTAAATTCCATAAAAGTAAATCCGAGGCTGAGAACCAAAAAATCGCTCATCACAGCAGAAAATCAAATGATTCTGTTGTGGAAAATCTTCCGCCAAAAGAAACGCCAGAATATAAGCAGGCTGAAGAAAAGAGTATAATTTCAGTTTCTTCTGTAAAACAACCCTTGCTGTCTCCAGACGAAGTTAGCAAAGTTAATGTATCTGAACCGACAATTCCCAAAAATCCAGAGTCAGAAGTTAATTTCTCTAATTTAAACTTAGCCAAAACAGTTAACCAGAATAATGTAGTTGAACTTCTGGGCTCAAATTACAATAATAGTCAATTTAATCACAATACTCAATCAAAATCCAACGAAGAAAAGAATTTACCTGTTGTTACTAATCAATTTTTTTCTTTTCCTCTTATTCAAGGTTCAGCTTCAAAACTAAATTCAACCTCTACAAGTAAGCAAAACCAACTATTAAAAGTAGTATTAAAAAGTAAAAATCATCTTCAGAAAATAACCAACAAACCACCATTCTTAAAATATAAAATTAAAATAGCTCGACTTTATAAATTAAAAGCATCACAATACGAACCGCAAATTAAATTCTGCCAAGCCAAATTAGTTTACCATCACTCTCGATTATGCCCAGTAATTAAACAGTGGTATGAGACAGGTTTATTAGCAAATGCAGGATTAGTATTTTTGGGAATAATTACGGTTTTGATTATTCATCAAGTATTTTCTTCATAATTAATTAAATACACAGCTATAGCACTACGTATAAAAGTTAGGACAATTTTATTTGATTGCCACGTGCTACTTATACAATTTCTCGAAAGTAACAAGAGACTTAGTTTTAAGTTAAAAGTCAAAGGTCAAAAGTAAGTCCATGTCATGTTTTTATAAATTAATTTTAATAATTAATAAATTGCTTATTCATCTAGACACTTTTGATAATTGGTATTACTACTTACGAGTCAGTAGTTGAGGACACGTCTTTTGAGGAAACCTCAAAAGCTCGTGATGTCCGTTTTGTGTCCTAATCTAATTTTGTACGGCTATAGTATTAATTGCTAATTTCGGTAAATAATCAAGCTATTTAGCTATGCTCTTCGACGATACATTGAGCATCTAAAAGGTTTAATTTTGTAGTTTGAAAAACGCTGCATCGATCGAATTTACTAATAATTGAAGGTTCTTCGGCTTGTTGTAAAGAAGCGATCGCATTTGGCGTTTCTGGCTGAAACTGGGTTAGCCAAGGGTTTGTGCTTAAGTATTCAGGAGTAAAAGCACCTCGATCGATGAGCCATAAATTTACCTGGTACTGTTGAACAAACTGATTAAGATCGGCTTGATTAGAGCTATATTGAGCCTGAATCAAATCTTTAGTTCGCTGACGAATTTGGGCATAATAGTCCCAATGATAGGGAATACTGTATTCTTTAGAAACCAAGACTGTACGTTGGGCAAAGCTAGGGATAAAGTCTGCTTCCAAACTAAGGCTAGCGATTACAACATCTTTGGGTTGCTGCTGTAAGAACTTATAAAGCTGTGGTGCTTGCCCTGTAAGATAGCTAAGGCGATAAGAACGAGACTGAACGTTAATTGTCGGATACAAGAGGATCGCGCTGGCGATCGCCATGATAATCAACTGACTGATCTTAGAAAAATTAGTCATTCGCCGAATAAGTTGGGATAGCAGTATAGCCAGAGTAATTCCAGTGCTTAAGGCAATAACAATTCTCCAAGTATGTTGGGAATAGCGACTGGGTAGATGTAAACGAAACAGCAGTAAATGCGACAGGAAAAATAAACCCAGAGAAGTAAATAGTGTTTGCCAAATAATCCTGACTTTAACGTTGATTTTACGGACTAAAGGAAACTTACGCGGGAATCTACTAATAATTGGCAGAGATAAGCCAAAGCCCCACATTGCTGAATATTGCCATTCAAAAGGGAAAAATCCGCTTCTTTTCGCTGATAGCCAAAAAATCCAGGGATTATCTACAAAGAACTCGCTTCTTCCTCCTGAATAAAATTCCGGTAGCCGTTTGGCAGCTTCTAAAGTTACAACTTGACTAAATTCGGCAGTTTGTAGTTGATAAACTCCTAAGATAAAAACTGCCGTAATTAATCCGATTAAATAAAAATATCTGTCTTGTTGTTGAGTAATCAGATTGAGACTAAGGATACCTGCGGAGATTAAAACTACTTGGGGATAGAATAAACCCTGCAAAATAATTAGCAGCAGACAAGGAAATAATTTTTGACGCAGTAAATAATAAACGAATCCGAGAAATAAAAGATAAAAAAAAGCTCTGGGAGTACCAGAAACCAAATCGTTTAAGAGCCAGAGATTTTGATTCAAGAGCAAACTAGACAAAAACCCTGCCAAGGGAAGAGGAAAGATTTCTAGAGTTACTAAAAAAGCATAAATGCTCGTGCCAACGCCGAGCAACAAAGGAAGTATTTTATTGAATACAAGCGGTTCAAGTCCGAACAAATTAGCGAGCCAGTATAAAAATTTGTAGCCTACTGGAGCGACAGAGCTAAAATAGTCAGCAATTAAATCGTTGGTAAATAGCTGAGAATCATTCAATCGCTGCAACCAAAAAACGTGCTGTCTAGCATCATCTTGAATAATATAGGAAGATTTTAGGGATACTCCAAATCCCGATAGGCTAAACAACATCGCGACAACAATGCTGGCAGCTAGCCAAAATTTATATTGGGATTTGCCCAAAAAATCGCTCAAAACTTTATTAGATCCACAAAAAAAAGAATCAGACATATCTCGTTAAGGCAAACAGCCACTTTAAAATTACCTTGGCAGCTATAGTTGCTTCGAGAACCAAAAACTATTGACTAAGAGCCTTGAGAAACTTTTGTAAATTACCTAACAAGCTAGTTTTCTTTTTAGATTGCTTACTATTAATATCTTCTGTTTCGGGGTTAGTCAAGCGGATCATTAATCGTTCCAAATCTTCTCCCATAGGTTGAGTAGCTAATTCCGTAGCCAACTCATAGCCAGAGTCTCGCTCTAACCATACCTGCCAGTCAGAGGGATGACAACGCACAATTGCGCCATCTTCAAGAGGACGTAAATAATAACAAGAATAAATATTTTTGATAAAGCGATCGCGTAACTGTCGTGCAGCCAATCCAATACCAACCATCGCCACGTCTTCTAATTGGGGAATCAAAAAAATCACCAGGCGATCGCCTGCTAATTTACTCAGCTTCTCGGCGCGCTCTACCTCTACCGCAGAAGGACAAGCGACAATAAATATTTCATCTTCTTCCGCAATTTGAGTTTCAATTGAAGTAAAGCGACTACCCATGTCTGTAACTTGAAACGGCTGTTCTCCCCAGTTACGTTTGGCTAAAGCGGCTGCACCCGTATCGGGAAACATTACCTTAACCTTTGAACCAGACTCAGCAAAAAGTTGGGCAAATTCTAAGGCTAAGGCTTCAGACTTAAGCGCAATTTCAGGAATGACTAATTCTACCTGAATCAGTTTATAGCCATCGGCGATCGCTGCTTGGGTTGCTTCTTTTGCCTGTTCAACTGCTGCGTCTAAAGTTTCGGGAAAAGTATTCATGAATTAATTGCCCAGAGAAATTAGTTATATTTTAGCGATCGATGTCCTGCTTAATTGCTAAGTATTTTTACTTTTAAGCGATCGGCTTTATTCACCAAGCTGCTTTTCGCTTGGGGAAACATTCGTAACTAAAAAAACAGTCTGATTAGTAATTTAACCAGACTAGACTGCTCGTGCTGTGCTGATGCATTGGTTAGTTTAAATTTCCATTACAATAGAAAGCAACGCCGCTATCTCCTAAAGAGAAGTTAGCTAAGTTTTCTTTGATGTAGGCTAATTCGTTACTATCTCTAGTGAACAGATGAGTTCCGTTGTCGCTGTTGAGCATTCTGTATACTGGAATAGTATTTAGGCTTTCTTGCTCAGTCTCAAACGCGTAATAAGCAGTACCTTCTAGGGTATAGTTACTTAGATTGCCGAGAATATAGCTTTTCTGGTTTTCATCCATAGTGTATAGATGCGCTCCAGTTTCTAAATTAAAGGAGCGATAGACTTGCTCAGCATCAGCAAATGATGTGCCTTCATAGTTGTAACTTAGATTGCCTACCTAAGACTATGCCTTAACTACGTTGCTTTCATTGCTGTCTGCGGTGTAGAAGTGGAAGCCACGGTCATACTGATAGAAGCAATGTACTTCAGTCAATTTTAGGCTAGGTTTTGCAGGACTTTTGACTACTGGAGTAGTAACAAACACTACGCTGGCTTGGACTTCATCGGTTACAGAGCTATCGATGACTTTAATGGTGCTAATGGCGTCAAAAGAGGAAATACCGTTGATATTAAGTGCCGAATTATTGGAGATTGTGCTGTTGTTGACAATCGCTGTTACGTTGGCTTCCAAATGGATTCCACCACCGACAATTTCTGAGAAGTTGTTAGCAATAGTGCTACCAAAGATTGCTACTTGAGAATCCAAGGCTACATAAATCCCTTGACCGAGATTATATTGCTAATCTAATTATTAACGATTTTGCCAGAGCTATTGCTAGGCTTCTAAGCGTTTGATCTGCTATTTAATCGATCGCCAAAAACTATTTTCTCTATCTCGATCGATAACTGCGTCGATTTATTTAAGATCGAGATGTTTAATTTGTGTGCAGAGTGTAGAGAATAGAGAATGGAAACAAATTTTATGACGCTGGCGGGAATAGTTAAACCAGGACATCAGGTAGCTTCAGGAAATGCCGCAGCTAGTCCTTATGAACGAGGTACGCTGGAGATGCAGCTTCCTTTGTTTAAAGCTTTGGGACTCGATCTCAGTGGCTTCTTTTTGGGAACGTTAAACATTTCGATCGCTCCTCATACTTTTAAATTAGTTCAGCCAAAATATACCTTTCCTTTGGTCAAGTGGCATCCAGACTATGCTGCGGAAACTTTTTCTTTTTCCCCTTGTCAGGTGGTGCATCAAAATATTAGCTATGACGGATTGATTTACTACCCCCATCCTGAGACTAAAATTGGACATTTTCAAGACGATTCAATTTTAGAAGCGATCGCTCCTAAAATACCGCAACTTAATTACGGCGATCGTTTAATCTTAAAGATAAATCCTCAAGAGATTGAACTAAATTTAGTAGAAAAATAAAGTTTTGGCGGACGTAAAGAATGAACAAACATGACTTGATTAAACATCTATCTTTAACCGAGCATACAGAAGGTGGCTATTTTGTGGAAAGCTATCGCTCAGATATTGAGATACCCACCCATAGAGTCGGAAGCGATCGCAGTATACTTACCTCGATTTATTATTTACTTACCGACGATCGCCCTATCGATTATTTGCATCGCAATGAATCAGACATCCTCCACTATTTCCAAGCTGGTTCGCCCATTACCTATATATTGCTTAGTCCGTCAGGAGAATTGAAAAAAGTTAAATTAGGACTTAATTTTGCCCAAGGAGAAGTTGCTCAGTTACTTGTACCAAAACGCTATTGGAAAGCTGCGGTATTGTCAGCAGGAGAATTCGGTTTGCTAGGTGAATCTGTTGCTCCAGGCTTTGACTACCGCGATCTGGAAATTGCTCAAGCTGATTTTTTTCAAGCATCTTTTCCCGAACTATGGTCAGAATTGTCGCCTTATATCAAGCCTAGTTGATGTCAATTTAGACGTTGGTAGTTTGATGTATGACGTACAATGTGTTTCTTTTATACCTCTTAGCTCTTATGCCTAGAGTGACACGAGAGTTAATATTTATTAGTATCTGTTTTATTCAGGTCAATTGCCATGACATATTTTGCTGGATCTTCATGTTTGCCATTAACTTTGAGACGTAAATCTAAATGCGCTCCCGTTGACCAACCAGAACTACCAACCTGAGCAATATTCTGATTCTTCGAGACTATCGTTCCTGCTTTGACTATAATTGAGCTATTTTTTAGATGACCATAAGTCCCAATTAACCCATTGCCATGATCGATTTCAATCCAGTTGCCTAATTGATCGCCACAAAACAAATTACCAAAGTCGGCACAGCCAGAAACTACTTTAGTAACAATTCCATTACCAATTGCGACCACAGGAGAACCATAGGGAGCACCGTAGTCAATACCCTGATGGAACTGTAGCTGATTACTATAGGGTCTTATGCGCCAACCAAAAGGACTAGCAATGCGTTTAGTCTCGGGGGCTGGATTAGCTAGCTTGGTATTTTTGGGAATAAAAGAGCTATTTGCCTGTGGAAAAGACACAATTAGACTACTACGGGACAATTTAGGAAATAATTTTGGCAATTTGGGCGATAAAGGCTTGGAAATTGACGCTGGTGAAGAACTTTGAAAGCTTTCGTATTGATAATCCAATTTGGTAGATTTGACTGGCTTTAATGCAATTGCTTCTCGATCGACTCGCTGTTGCCAAGAAAAAACGCATCCTGGATTGATTAATTTGCCTAATAATGACTGGGAAAGCTCGGTATTGTTAAGTGTTGGTTCGACAGAGACAGCATACAGTAGAGAGGTTTGCTGCTGCGAATTGAATAATTGCTCAGTCCTATTGCCGTAATCTAGTAGTCCATTAACATACTCTGTTTTCTGTAGCGATCGCTCTTGACAGTCATTAAAAAGCGCGTTGGGTAATAAAATATTAGCAACTTGCCGTAGCCATAAATCTGAGTTAGAGATTATCTCTGAACGTTGGTGAATTTCTTCTAGTTTTCCCAAAGCATTATTAGCTAGGCAATTAACTGCTAAATCCGACGCCTTACAGGCTGAACTCAAACCAGGATGAGCAATTTTTGGTTGAGCCAAGTCAACGACTTGCTGCTGATTATCCATATTTATTACAGTAGAGTTAGCCAGAGCGATCGGCGTTATTCCCGCTATCAATAATCCTAAAGCTATAGTCTTCACCATTTTTGAAGCTAGTTTAATATTTGGGTATTTGACTCTAGTAATATTTACTTAGATAGATAACAAAGTCCTTACATATATTCACATATTTCTGAGCTTTTTCAAATATCAAATTGAATAAGCGATCGGAAATATTACTAACATCTAGTGTGGTAAAAATACATATGATACAAGCATCCAAATTGTTTCCTCGCAGAACATTTAATCGCATCTGCTTAACTACGGCAGTTCTTAGTTTGGCGATCGCTCTTAATAGTTGTGGCACATCAGAATCAGGTGCAGGCCAATACGAAGCAACCGCCAAGACTACCTACACCTGGCGAGTAAACTATGCCAACGCTCCGACAGAAAACAAAGGGGGACGCTATGAGGAGTTTGAGTCAACTTCACTAGTTAACGTTAATGGAGAAAAGCCTGAAGGTGCAGTATTACAAGATGACAACACGGGAATTTGGTGGCCCAAATTGCCTCCCAAACCATCCATCGATGAAATAGAAGCGAGAAAAAAACAACCTTCCGAAAAAATTGGCAGGCTGGAATTAGGACAAGACGTGGAGTATCGAGTCAAATTTGACCGAGAGGGCGAAAGACTCAACTTACCCACTAACTATTCTGTCTATCGGCAAGTAGCCAAAGCTTATCCAGACACACCTTTAAGCTTCACTATGGGGGTAAACAATGGCTCGGTAACTAAAGCTACGCCCGTCACCAATTAAACCGCTTCGCGGTAAGCTCTTAGCTCTTAAAACATTTTAAAGTTAACCCTCTTTTTTAAAGCGATCGCTTTTAATAGCTCAGGAAAATTATTTACTTTTCCAACGCTCTAGGGGAATGCAGTCGATATCTAGAGTGTCCAAAGTTCGAGCTACAACAAAATCAACCAAATCATTAATAGTTTTAGGATGATGATACCAGGCGGGAATTGCTGGTACAACTTTCACCCCAGCTTCAGCTAAGGCAGTTAGGTTACGTAAATGAATTAAGCTCAATGGAGTTTCCCTGGGAACAACAACCAAAGGTTTACCTTCTTTGAGCTGCACATCCGCTGCTCTTTCTAATAGATCTGAGCTTAGTCCTGCGGCAATTTTGGCGACAGTACTCATGCTACAGGGAATAATTACCATTCCTAAAGTACGAAAAGAACCACTAGCAATATTATCTCCCACATCACCCCAACGATGGCAATTAAGCGTTCCTCCTGATTTTATCCCAGCTTGCGATCGCCAAAAAAGCTCTTGTTTTTCTGGTTCTGCGGGCATCTTAATGTTTTCTTCTGCTTGCCAAACCATATAAGTAGCACGAGAAGCTACTAATTCAATTGTGTACTCAGCAGCCAACAGATATTTTAAAGTGCGCACAGCATAAATCAGTCCCGAAGCACCACTGACTCCGACAATCAAGGGTTTGGTCATGTAATATTTATTAACTAATCCTTAAATCAATCCTTCAAACTCTAGTTCTTCGATCATCTGTAAACCACCAGGATCGCCGACCTTGAGAATAGCACTTCTTGCGTCATCCTTAACCCCAAAATCATCATCTTCGACTAAAGATTCAATTAAAGCATCGATCGCCGTAGCATAAACTACGTTAGATGGTAGCTCTCGGCATAGTTGCCCAATTGCCCAGGCGCAGTTACTCCGCACTGCTGAAGTTTTATCTCTTCTCAAACCCTGAATTAAAGGCGGAATGGCTGCAATAATATCCTCATAATTTAGAGGAGCAATCTGAGCTAAACCACTCGCTGCCCAAAGCCTTACGGCTGAAATATCAGTCTTTAGAGCGTGGAGCAATGGTTGGAGGGCGCGACGATCTTTACTGTTGCCCAATGCCCAAACTATTCCTTTGCGGACATAACCATTAAAATCTTTGGCTAATAGCTCAATTAATGGCTCGACCGCACTACGATCGGTGTTTCGACCCAAAGCGTAGGTAGTGCTGACTCTAATTAAAGGACAAGCATCATTTAATAGCTCGATCAATAGAGGAATAGAACGCCGATCTTCTAATTCACAAAATGCCCTTGCCGCTAACATTTTGTCTGAAGCTGTATCAGATTTCAGCAACTCTAGCATTCGCTCTGGATTTGGAGGAGGAATTTTAGCTTCAGAATCTACCGAATCAATATGATCTAGAGGACTGGTTAGTTCAGCTTCGATAAAATTTAGTTCGTCATTTTTCATTATTACTTATACTTGGGATCGCTCTGTGATTATCTAATTCCTGGCAGGTTGTTAAAGTCTAATATTTTACGTCTTTTTATCTTTCGTCGCGATCGTTCCCTCACTTCTTGCTCCGTCCCTATGCTTGAGGTTTCCTGAAGCTTAGGGACGGAGTGCTTTTAGTGATGGGACTGGGCTTTCAAGCATCTGAATTTACTTCAGATGACAGCCCCTTATGTAAGCGACATTTAATTACTAAATTTTACAAAACAATAGTTTGAATTGTAAAATCTATAGCATATTAATGAGTAATAACAATACAACATTTAGGTCGAAATGTTTAATCTCATTTACAACTACAAATTACAGCCTACAACTAAACAAATAGAACTGATTGAGCATAACCTTAAGGTTTGTAAATCTGTTTGGAATCACGCTCTTTACGTGCGTAAGCTTTGGTAAAACAGCCGTAGTTGTGAGATTAACAATATATTCACTCAAGAGTGAATATATTGTTGAACCGTTTGAATATCCTTCCTATCATACTCAATCTGCTGAATTAACTAAAGCCAAGAAAACAAATGCTTTTCTTAAGTCTGGTAATGCTCAAGCGATGCAGCAAACATTGCGTAAGTTAGATAGAGCATTTAATGAGATGAAGTCTAAAAAGATGGGCTTCCCTAGATTTAGAAAGAACTTAAAGTCTTTTAATATACTTGGCAGAATATCTGTAGATAAAAATTATCTACAGATGCCATTACTTAAATCAATTAAGTTGAGAAAGTCTAGGGATATTCCTGAAGGATTTAAGATTAAACAAGTTCAAATCATTAAAAAAGCCAGTGGTTACTATGCCAATGTAATGATTGAATTAGATGTTGATGTTGTTAAACCAATTCCTCACGGTCATGCTGTAGGAATTGATGTAGGCATTCAAAGTATGATTGCAACTTCTGATGGATTAATACTTCCAAGACCTAAGTTCTTAGATAAAGCACTGCGTAAGATTGAATTACTACAAAGAAGGCTTAAAAGGAGAACTATAGGCTCTAACAACTGGAAGAAATTACAACATCGAATTGCATTACTACATGAAGCTGTTGCTAATAGAAGAAAAGAATACCATTTTAAACTTGCTTATAAGCTTTGCCAGAAGGTAGGAATGATATTTGTAGAAGATATTAACTTTGTTGCTTGGAGTAGAGGATTATTCTGTAAGCAATCTCTGGATATGAGATTAGGACAATTCTTTAATATTTTAGAATATGTCTGTAGCAAAACTGATACCTATTTTGCTAAGGTCAACAAAGATTATACATCTCAAATATGCCCTAACTGCGGTACTTACACGGGCAAGAAGACATTAGCACAAAGAGTGCATAAGTGTTCAGAATGTGGATATGAGCAAGATAGAGATGTGCGACCCGTTTCAGCCTAACTACAATTTGTAGGAACGCTGAGGGGATTAACTAGAACCTAGAAAATACAATAACTCTAGACTCATGTAGGTTAAATTCCTACCGATGAATGATACGTTTGAACCCATATCCTATGTGCTCCTAGGTAACATCATAGTGGTGCAGAGCTAGGATAAAAGCAGATAGCTAATAGCCGAAATTGGTAACTCTGCAAGGAAAGCTGTTTATGTTCAACAAGGTCTAATTAATCGTAAGTCTCGTAACTTGCAAGTAGTGGAACGGCTTATACACTACGCCAAAAGGCAAATAGAGGTATGTGTTTCTTATGTCTCTTAAGAAAAAAAAAAAGAATATTAAATTGAAAGAGTTAATATTTTATCATCAATAGACCTCTCGGGATACAGATTAGGAACTAAGAACAACGTGAAATGAGTTTAGGGAACGGGATAACCCCATATTTCTATCAAGACCTTATCTTGATAAACCAGATGTGAAGCGTATGAAATATGGGAGTAGGATGCTGTAAAAAGCCAATGCTTAACCTGAAATAACAGGTAATGCCTGACAAGGATGGATGTAATGTCTGAGATATGCTGACGTGCAGCCCTGAGTCTGAGTAGGGAAATAAGTAGTTCTTAATATACCTAATACACCTATCTTTGATAGAGTGTGGGATAAAAAAGGAACAAAATACAAATTACCGAAAAGCCAGGAGGAGCCGTGTGCGGTGAAAGTCGCAAGCACGGTTTTGAATGGGAGTGTCAGAGAGCGATCTCTGGCTCGACCCCTAACGTAGCAGCAGCTCAAATAGTAAGAAATAGAGGATTAGAAATTAGTGCGGTCGGTGCGCCCGTGCTTCAAGTAGCCCTGGAATGGCGTTTGATCGCGGACATTTTTGATGTCTAGAGTCGAGCCTATAAGGGAATCCCTCGGCTATGCCGAAGGAAGGTTCAAATTTCCATACTACTGTCTGATTGTTTGAACGAGGAACAATCTCAAGCAGGATTAAGATAATCACTTATTACTCATTACCAAGAATTATGCTTCAAGATCCTCTATAAATAAAAGGGCTTCCTTGGCAGCAGCTTGTTCTGAAGCTTTTTTAGATTGACCATAACCTTTACCTAAACAGCGATTTTGAAACCAGACTTCCGCTACAAAGCGATCGCCTGAATAATGAGCTAATTTAGCTTGATTCTCTTTTGGCAGTAATGATTTAAGCTCCCTATTTTCTGCTACCTTATACTCGGGCAAAATTTTATATTTTCTCTGAGTCCATTCCTGAAGCGCGTCTTTATAGTTAAAACGTGCAGGATCGTTACGAACTTCTTCGGCTTTGGTTTTTAACACTCGATCTAACCACGGACGAATCAAATCCATATTATGAGTACTAAGATATAGCGCGCCCAACACTGCTTCAAAAGCATCAGCTAACCAAGATTGCCTACCTGCGGGGTTGCCTGTAGCATTGTTACCAATTGTCAGATAAGGTTCAATGCCATAACTTTCGGCTAATTGAGCCAAAACGCGATCGCTAACCAAGATGGAACGAATTGCTGCAAATTCTCCGACTGGCTCTTGAGGATAAATTTCCAGTAATAATTCAGCCGAAATTAGGCGCACTACCGAATCACCAACAAATTCAAGCTGTTCGTAATTATGGGTTCGAGAAATACTGGGATGGGTCAATGCCAAATCTAATAAAGACCAGTTAATCGGCGCAGTGGCAGGTAACCCTAACTTTTGGATTAATATTTGGAGTTGTTTTTGTCGTCTAGGGTCTTCAAACATTTAGGGCGTGTCATCATTGGGGGGAAAGAGAGAGAGTTGGAACGTAAGCCGGATTCTGTTCTCAAACCAACATAACTTTGATTTGAGGGTAGTTATCTATCTAGGATGTCTGTTGCCAAACACCTCTTGCGGTTCACCAACGGTCAGGCAATTCCTGTCTTTTCGGGCGCGTTTCTTGGCGCGAGTTTCCCTCGCGGGGTCGCTTCTCCTGTTCCAGACGGAGAACCTGACCTAAATCGGGATGGGAAAAAGACCAACCATAACCCCTTCGACCTTGCTCCCTACCAGGGTTTACCGAGCCAGTACCTCTCGATACTGCTGGTGCGCTCTTACCGCACCTTTGCACCCTTACCAAAACCGTAAGGACAGTTCGTGAACTGCCCTTGCATTTTAAATTGGCGGTATTTTTCTGTGGCACTATCCTCGCGATCGCTCGCACTGGGAATTACCCAGTAAGTCTGGTCTTTTGGGAGTCCGGACTTTCCTCAAATCTGCCTCAAAGGACAAACTTGCAACCACCTCACCAACTCTCTCATTTATCTAGTTTATTATTGATTGATATATAACCTCAAATAAAATTGCTAATTTATGTAGATCTAAGTGATAGTTATACTGTTTATAACCCAAGACGTATGCACAGATTATCAAGACGGGTTTTATGTACCACAAGGGCATAAAACCCGCTGCGTCGCGGTAAGACGCAGCATTGCTTCGGATTGTACGCTGTAAACTTTTTCTGCTCCAGGTTCGATCAACAATGATGCGCCCAGCAATACCTCTTAAAATTAATAGTTAAGTGAGTTAAATGTATATTTATTTATCTAGGATAATTTGACCATGAGTAAAGAATCAGAAATTACCCCTTTTGAGAGCAAGACTAATTCTAGTTCTACTTCTCCTCCGCTATCAAAATCATCACGGATGCGTCGAGCAGCTACGGCTCTAAAATGGGCTGGTTTAGCTGGGTTTTGGGTTCAAATATTCTTTGGGGTAGTTTCCTCGGTTACTCTGGCTTTGGCCATCACGAATCGAGCCGAAAGAAGTAACTCTGGAGTTGGGTTTAGTCTGTTTTGTGCCGTTTGTGGATTGATTTGTCTGATCGTCGGAATTTGTATTTCTTTTAGATACGGCAAAATAGCCAATAAATTTGCGACACCTAATGTTACTCCACCCAAGAAATCTACCACGATTAAAATAATTCAAATTGGTGTGATTACTAGTCTGGCTGGTACATTAATTACTATCTTGGGTGCGGAAACGATCGCTGGTATTGTTCTTTCCAAGACTTTGGCTTTCGATCCAGCTAAAGTTTTTAATAATCAATCCAATACAGAGTTTGTTAATTCTTTGGATGTATTTATTATCCAAGCCTGTATTAATGTGATCTTTGCCCACTTTGCGGGGTTAGTTAGCTCTCTATGGCTTTACACTCGTATCGATAAATAAGTACGGTTGAAATACTAATCTTTTTCCCTCACCAATCCAGACACACAGTACACACAATATATTTCGTGCGGCTCAAACCTTAATTAAAAATGCAACGTACTCGTCTAAACAGTTTAGTAGATACTATTGGCGATCGCCTCGATCAATTATTTAATAATCCTTGGCGACGAGTTTCTCTAAGCTTGATTAGCATTCTCTTGGGATTTTTTATGGGTTCGGCAATTTCCACAACTGCTGGAGCCGCTGCGGTTTGGGATGTTTCGGCAGCAGTTATCTTATTGATATTTACCGAATTTGTCAGTAAGTTGGTTTATAGTCGTCGCAACCGTCAAGAAAAAGACGCATTACCTAAAAGGCGATCGCTCTATGTTGATGCGTTGAATTTATTTAAAATTGGTTTGATCTATAGTCTGTTTATAGAAGCCTTCAAAATAGGGTCATAAATTGAGGAATGAAAGAGGAGGTTGAGCGCCCAAGATTAAAAGATTTAATCGCTCGTGGAGTAAGATCGGCGTATTTTATCAAGTTATCTACTGAAGTAGTTGCAGTCTGTCGCAGTTTAGGAATACAAGATCGTCAGCGAGTCTTAACCAACTTAGAACGGTTGTGGCTACCTACCGCATTGGATTTAGCTACGGCGAAGCAAGAACTAGGCAGGACTTTAATCCAGGGGGTTTTGGGGAGTCAGGGAACAGGGAAAACTACCTTGTGCATAATACTTAAACTGATCCTCAATTATTTAGGTTTTTCTGTTGCTACTGTGTCGATCGACGATCTGTATCTGACCTATGCTGAAAGACAAGTTTTGCAACAGCAAGACTCGAGGCTGATCTGGCGTGGCCCTCCTGGGACTCATGATCTTAATTTGGGTTTAAAGATAATTAGTCAGTGTTTACAGCAAGATAACTCTATACAGATTTTAATGCCTCGTTTTGATAAATCTGCTGTTAATGGAGCAGGCGATCGCACCAAGTCAGAAATTATAGCCAAGCCTGATATTTTATTGTTTGAAGGTTGGTTTGTGGGGGTACAACCCATAAAAGAAGACTACTTTAATGATTCTCCTGCGCCAATTAACACCTCAGATGATCGGCAATTTGCTTTAGATTGTAATCAGCGTTTACGAGCCTATTTGCCTTTGTGGTCACAATTAGACAGTTTAATTGTTTTGTATCCTGAAGATTATTGTCTTAGTAAACAGTGGCGTAAAGAAGCGGAACATAAAATGATTGCTACAGGTAAAACTGGTATGAGTGATGAGGAATGCGATCGCTTTGTGGAGTATTTCTGGAAGTCTCTCCATCCAGAATTGTTTATCAAGCCTTTAACTAGTACCGCAGATCTGGTAGTGGAGATCAAAAGCGATCGCTCTTTAGGCAGAATTTATCGGCAAACGAATTCCTAAAGCGATCGCTAAAAGTAAGGCTAGCAATTTTATAAAGCAGGCGGCTGATTTTGATAATTTAACCAATGGGATAATACATAAGCTTTATGTCTATCTAATTTGTCTGCAATACCTCCTGCAACAAATGAAACAAAAGGTTCAACACCCAATTTAGCTTGCTTCCTCAAATCTGCATTCATCCGAGTTAGGTAAACAGGAATATGCTCCAAAATTTCTTCAGGTTTTATCTGTCCATAGGCTTCACAAAAAACTTCTAAACGTCTTTTAAGACTTTCATCTGATACTTGCTTTCCTGTTATTTCTTGAAGATTCGGATGAAAAGGAATGAACTCAAAAACAAACTCCGCCACATTGTCTATGGCATAGCCATAACGTGCCAAGTCCCAATCAATAATTCCCTGAAATTTACCATTTTTCTGAATACAGTTCCAAGGGCCTAAATCTCCGTGAGAAACGATCGTGTCAGACTCTGGTGAGGTTAGTCCCCAGCTAAACTGAGCATCATCTTTCAACCTAAACTCAGCAACAACATCATGATAACTTTTGAGCCATTCACCTAAGTGTCCGATAAATTCATCAGTCTTAATTGCTTCACACCAAGGTCTAAAAATTGGTTCGCCAGGAAGATAAGAAAGATATTCATAGTCATCGTCGCGATCGAGAAGTCTAGGAACACGCTGAAAATTTTTGGCTTCGAGATATTTAAGTAACTGGTGAATAGCAGGGCTTCCTGCTGTAAGCTTACGCCGAACTATATTGTCTTTGAGAGCAACTGAATTAACATTACCTCCAACAAGAGGAGTTTAGTCATTATAAGAGTTCATTGAATTAGTTGTGATTTAATTCTCAAAAATTCTGCAAATTAAATATTAGAATGAATTGTGAATTGAGGGTTACACAACAGGCGATCGCTTATCTCATTCTGTTTCAATTTTGATTTTATTTCTGGTGTCACAATACTTAATATCGTTTAGATTGCCAACCGTAGGGTATGCAAAGCCAACTCCATAATCAAATTTTTTACAATAAAAAAAGTAGGCTTTATTATCACCTACTCCATAATCAAATTTATTTATAATTATCAATTGTCAATTGTCTATTAACTTTTAACAGTTTCCTTCTCTTCTTCCTGTGCCAAGAATTTTTCTAACTCGGTTAACGCATCGGCATCAACTTTAGTTTGCATCGGACAGAATTTAGGACCGCACATCGAACAAAACTCAGCTGTTTTATAAATATCTGCGGGAAGAGTTTCATCATGATATTCTTTCGCTCTTTCTGGATCTAGAGACAGTTCAAACTGTTTCTCCCAATCGAAGTTATAGCGTGCTTTAGAAAGCTCATCATCTCGATCTCTAGCACCTGGACGATGACGGGCAATATCTGCTGCATGAGCCGCTATTTTATAGGCGATTAAACCGTTACGAACATCTTCGGCGTTAGGTAAGCCAAGATGCTCTTTAGGAGTAACGTAACATAGCATTGCTGTACCGTACCAACCAGCCATGGCTGCGCCAATTGCCGAGGTGATATGGTCATAACCAGGTGCAATATCTGTAACTAATGGGCCTAAAACGTAGAAAGGTGCTTCGCTACACTCTTCCATTTGTTTTTTGACGTTAAACTCAATTTGATCCATTGGCACATGACCAGGACCTTCTACCATCACCTGAACATCATGTTCCCAGGCACGACGAGTTAATTGACCCAAGGTTTTTAGTTCAGCTAACTGTGCTTCGTCACTAGCATCGTGAGCGCAACCAGGACGCAATGAGTCACCTAAACTAAAGGAAACATCATATTTTTTAAAGATTTCAATAATCTCATCAAAATGAGTATAGAGAGGATTTTGCTTGTGATGGTGTAGCATCCAGCGAGCGATAATTCCGCCGCCACGGGAGACAATACCCGTCAAACGGTTTTTAACTAATGGCAGATGCTCGATTAAGATACCTGCGTGAATAGTCATGTAGTCCACACCCTGTTGAGCATGTTTTTCAATAATACGGAGAAAGTCATCGGCACTAAGTTTGTCGATATCGCCGTGAACGCTTTCTAATGCTTGATAAATTGGCACAGTACCGATGGGAATTGGTGAGGCGTTGATTATAGCCGTGCGAATTTCATCTAGATTTCCTCCCCCTGTGGACAAATCCATTAGAGTGTCTGCACCATATTTAACCGCCAACTCAAGCTTTGCCACTTCCTCTTTAATATCAGAAGAGTTAGGAGAAGCACCGATATTGGCATTCACTTTACAGCTAGAAGCAATACCAATACACATTGGTTCTAGGTTAGTGTGATTGATATTGGCAGGAATAATCATTCTGCCTCTAGCTACTTCATCACGAATTAATTCTGCTGATAAACGTTCTTTGGTAGCGACATACTGCATCTCTTCAGTAATGATTCCCTGACGCGCATAGTGCATCTGAGATACATTGCCTTGTCCTCGTCGCTTGGCAACCCATTGCGTTCTCATATTTTGATTCCTCTATAAACAGCTTCCCTACGCTGGTGCTAACCAGTCTCAGGTTCTTAGGGTATATCTCAGCCCAAATCTTGAGGCACCCCTAGCTACATGCGAATTCTAACACTATTTAAGTCATCGTTTCACCGTGATCGACAAAGTAATCATTTCTTAATTCAAAGCATTATTTCTTAAATTTAGGCGTTAACAAAAGCTTAATAAATTTCTTGACCAGTTTGGTTCCTGATTTAGTTATTTTGTACTGTTTTACTCGACTGCTGGCTAATGTATCCAGCAATTTTATATTTCTCTCAAACATGATTAATTTTATTGTCGAAATAATCGAGAGTCGGTTTGACAGTTTTGTGCAGCAATTAGTATGATTTGGGCTAATTAATTGATCGATAATAGTACGGCTCTAGCTTCAGAATTAATCTATTTTGTATATGGAAAGCTTGCTTATAATTTTTAGAGTTTTTGTCGGCAGCGCGGGCATCAGTTTTTTAGTATGGTTAATTGTTCATTTTAATGGCAAAACTTTATTAGGAATCTTCGATTTAATTACTTCGCGTATTGTTAATCGCAGTCGGTCTAATCTTAGGGCTAAGAATTGGTTATCTATTGCTACAGAAACTGAAGTAATTCTTTTGGGGTTATGCCCGATAGCGATCGCCTCTTTAGTTAGTACAATGGGGCAAAATTGCCAGCATAGTATTCCAAGTTTTTTAATTACCGAGGTAATTGTTTTAGGTTTATTTTTATTTATTCCTAAGCGAATTAAAAGCAGCAGCAATTTTTTGGGCGAACGATATTATCGCTCTAATTGGGTAATTTTTCTGATAGCAACTATTTGGTGTTTAGCATTTTCTGTTTGGGGATATTTGGCAATCGATCCTGAGATAAATCAAGGCGTAGATCGACTATTAGTCAATGGCAATGGCGATATGTGGTTTTATGTGCGAAGATTTGCTGCTTATACAGTTAATAACGTCAGCTTTGATAATCAACCTGCCTGTTTTTATTTACAAGATAGTCCCAAAAAGCTTAGTTCTTTTATCGGGTCAATCATTGTTTATGGTTCACCAAATACAGTATTGGGAATTACCTGGTTTCAAGGTTTATTAGGCTGTAGCCTATTTTTAAGCTTATTTGGTAACTGGCAAAATTTTAATTACCAGAGACAAAGCTTATCTAAAAAAGGAACTATCGCAGCAATTATTTGGGCGATCGCTTCTCCTTCGGTTTTTTGGCTGATTATTAGCTCCTATCTATCTAATGCTTTATTTGTCATAATTTTTATTTTAAGTCTAACTGCTGCTCGTCGAATTTGCTTAAATATCAATAAATATCCCTTCTATGCCGAAAGCATTTTATTATTTAGCTTTATTCTTAATATATTTTCTTTTTATCTTGTCTTCTTGCCTGTTGCCTTAATTTTTTATCTCGCTACCTTATTTATTTATCGATACGAGCTGTATTTGCAACCATATTTAGGAATTATTAATTTTAGCAAGGTAATGCTATCTGCTGGAATAAGTATTTTAATCTGCTGTATTTTATTTAGACATCAAATTAACTTAAATGAAGTATCAGTAAACTTAAACGCTTTGACAGAACATGGTAAAAATTTTGTGCCATTAAATCCTTGGAGTTTAGTTCAGGAAAAACCTAAGCCAATGCCTAACATTAAGGACTTCGGAGTCTGGTTTAATATTGTGGTGGGTGCTATTTTCTGTGGGTTTGTTCTCAAAACAATTTATCGCAATCTACTCGATTTGAAGAACAATAAAAAAACTAATAGCGTTTGTTTTAAAGACTTAATCGCTGCTGCGCTGGTAGTCGGGGTTTATCTGGTTTATCTTTTAGCCTATATCCCTTTAGAATATACCTACCGCTTGGGTAAATTTGCCGTTTCTATTTTATACCCTCTAGCTACCGTTGCTACTTTGCCTACAGTTTTATGGTTTCGCGATCGCTTTTATCATCAAAAATCGCGCATTTTCCAATTAACTTGTTCAGTATTGTTAATATTTCATATAATTTTACATATTGATAAGACTTTGTATTTGCAAGCGCAACCAATAGGAAAATATCAGCTAGTTTCTACCAATCATCTTGAAGATATTAATAGCTTGACTATTATCAAATGCCAAAATGCTTCTAGTAGTCAAAAATATCAAAAAATCTTAGGTTTAGATTTAGCTAAACGATACCCACATTTAAAAATTAACGTAATTACCGATCCAAATTTGAGCGATAATTTTCCTCCCTCTGAAGCAATACTAAGAGGTACAGATGTTCTAGAAGCAGACAAAAACCTCTGTATCTTTAAGATCGATCTTTAGTCTTGATATATTAATTATTCAAACTAGTGTTTAGACGATTGAGCAAAAGTAATCGGACATTTAGTAGTGAACTGATCCGTCTGAGATCTGGCTGTATAAAAGTTAATAGATAAAGACAGATAGGTTGATCGGTAGGTATTGTAGTGGTTTTGTTGGCGGGAGTTGGTTTTTCGGGCAACTGCGATCGCTTTGGGCTAATTATGTCCACAGATAAACAGGGATAATTGGTTTGCTTGCCAACCACATCTAAGTTTTTGATCGTACTAATCATTTCAATTAATTTGAGGTTGGCTGCAACTCGTCTAGAATTATAAAGCGAATGTGGTTAAGGGATAATTCGCCAATGGAAGCAGTTTCTTTCTCTATCTTGACTCCTTCACTGGTAATGATTTCAAAAGAAGTATCTTTGGCCATCTCTGCATGATACCAAGACAGTCCCATAAAAAAGCGGGTAGGATATGGTCCTCCCTCAAAAAGATCGTCGGGATTGGATTCCATTGGTAGCCAACCGTAGCCAGGAAGATAAAACTCCATCCAGACATGATTATAGTCGGGCTGTAAAGGTATGTTTTGCTTGAAAGGATCGCCAGGACATTTATATCTGCCGACGGTACGACAGGCAATACCGTTGAGACGGCACAAAGCTAAGAGCAAGCCGAGATATTCCCCGCATGAACCTACTCCCCGCTTGAGAACAATATCTGGAGTGTCAATATGAGGTTTAATACCATAGGCTAGTTTGTCGTAGACATAGTTGCGAATACTGTAAACTTGACGCAAGAGATTGGTTTCCGAACCGATCGCAATTTTGGCAGCCTGACGAATAATTTCCGTATCCATTGCCAAATTATCGTTGTCTGTGAGATACTTTTGTTTAAATTCAGCCGTAAGTTGGGGTATGTTTTGGCAATGATCGGGTTTGAGCTGGTATTTGATACTCCAAACTTCTAAAACTGCCTTCCAGCCAAAAAGGTGACGCTGTTCGGAATTAAAATTATCGAACTCGAATACAGCGATTCGCTGCCCATCTTTAATCTCTTCTTTGAAGGGTAGCCCGATCGCCATAACCTCGCGAATCTTTTGTCTGTCTGTCTCGGCGGGTAAAGCGATTCGCCATTGTAAATCTTTAATTTCAATCGGATCGAGAGGAGAAATCTCTTCGGTATAGGACATCTCAACTAGATAGCCATTGGAGAGTGCAAAGTTTTGCTCGTGGTTGTAATAAAAGTAGAGGGGATGAATGAAGGTAAGATCGCGATATTGTAATTCGTAGTTGGGTTCGGCGTTAGGATTATCGCGGATATAGATTTCGCGATCGGCGTATGCCACATATAAAGTTTCTTTTCCTTCCGCATCAGTCTGAAAAGCAAGTCCCGTAGGCGATGGGAAGGGAGTCAACAGACTAAAGATTGTTTCTCCTGTAGCTCGATCCAAACAATAAACAGTTTGCTCCAAGGTGTCCGTCAGCCAAATTTCTTCTTCTTTGACGGTGATGTTTTCTAATCCAATTCCAGGGGCATAAAAATGAGTGATTTTAGTAGCGCGATGGCGATCGTAAATGAGAATTTTGCCTTGCTTTTGACTAGTAAGGTAGATCGTCGATTCCCAGACAGCAATTCCGTCAATATCGTTATCTAAACGTAAAAATAATTGCGGTTCAAAATCTTTGGTGATTAAAGAACAACAATAAACACATTCTCGGTTGGTAAACCATAAAATATTGTCGCTTATGGCTAAACCTGTCGCACCCAAAAAATCCGACCAATTACGGGTATTCACAATTGTGGTGTTGTCTGTTTCTGGATCGATTTGTAATAAATAACCATTATGAGAATCTATCGCCCAAATCAAGCCTTCGTGAAATACGATGCCGTGGATTGAACTTGCTGCGATCGGTCTAATGGTAGTTTTGTTCCCCATCACAGAAACATTGGAATCAGTCATCATCTTAATCAGGTCAAAATCCTAAAACTGTAATTACCGTCTTCTAATCCAGATTAAAACAATTAGTAGTTTGAATTAATTGCCAATCCTTAAAATTAGCTAGAGACTTATACGGTATCCTATAAAAGGTCAAGTATTCTGCATCAGAAACTGCATAACTACACTAAGAAGGGTCGATTTAAAGATGCTAAGTATTTTAGCTGTTTCGGGGCAGTGAGAATAATACCTTTGTTCTACCTAGTAAGCAAATTGTAGGCGATCGCGTCGAATATTGAGCAAAATATACTTTTGTAAACTTTTGAAATATCTTAAGATAGTACTTACTAGGCAAATCAGCTGCTATTTGCCAAAGCTAGAGATTCTTAATAATATTTTTACGGGGATTAAACTGCTCTAATTCTCTTAATTTTTCATATAATTCCTTTTCTTTAGGGCTAATTTCTTGAGGCGCAACAATTTGAATTTCTACTAGCTGATCGCCTCTATTTCCCAATTTACCAAAGTAGCCTTTATTTGCCAGGCGTAATCTCTGACCCGATCGCACTCCATTAGGAATGCTAACCTTAACTAAACCATCAATAGTCGGAACTTCGATCGCGCTACCCAAAATTGCTTCACTCGGCGTAACAGGAACTTGGCAATAAATATTTTCTCCCTGAATCTCAAAGAAGGGATGACGTGCCACGGTAATCTTAAGATATAGATCTCCGTTTTCAATGCCCTGCCCTTTGAGGCGAATGCGCTGCCCATTGAACATTCCCGCTGGCATATCTACCTCTAAAGATCTGCCATCCTCTAAGCGTATTTTTCTTTTGCCTCCCCGATAAGCCTCATCCAAACCCAAGGTCAATTTAGCTTCAATATCGCGACGCTGGGTAGTGGAACGGACGACTCTTTCTCTTTTGGTAGTTCCAGGACTATAATCCTGGCTGTCTACTCTAACGCGGGAACGTTCGGCAGTACCACCTTTTGTTTCTGAGCGATTATTGCGACCAAAGTTACTAAAAGAACCAGCCTTGTTGATAAAGTTTTTGCGAGTGATCGACTGATCGTACTGCACCCGCCTAGTTTGGTCTGACAAAACCTCGTAGGCTTCGACAATATCTTTAAATTTCTCTTCAGCAGCTTTGTTGCCCAAATTGCGATCGGGATGATATTTGATGGCTAATGTGCGATAAGCTTTTTTAATCTCATTACTAGGGGCATTTTTATCAACGCCCAGCATTTCATAATAGTTACGCACTTCCTGCATATCTCAGTTGTTAGTTGTTAGTTATTAGTTATTAATCGTTGCGTTAGAACCATTCATCGTCGTCATCATCCCAATCGTTTTCATAGGAGGCCTTGCGTGGTGAAGTATTGCGACCATTGTAACGGTCTTGTGGTGGAAATTGATCGCGGCTGCTGGCACCTCTTGGCGTAGTCGGTTCTCGTCTGGGTGCATAAGGGTCTGAATTAGCATAAGGATCTTCATAACCAGGACGGCGAGATTGATTGCTATAACCTCTACCGCGATCGCCGTAGTCATCGTATCCCGCAGCAGGACGGCGAGGTTGATCGCCGTAGCCATCATTGCTAGGACGACGAGGTTCATTAACATACCCATCGCCATAATTATCATCGTATCCTGTGTTGGCTCGACCTGCACCGCGTTCTGGAGGATAGCCATAGCGATCGCGTTGCGTGTCCGCAGGATAATCACCATAATAATCTGTCTGGCGCGGGTTGTATGAATAGTCCTCATCAAACTTGTCATCATCCCCTAAGAAAGTCTTCTTAATTGCCCCAAAAAAGTTGTCATCATCTTCGTCGTCGTATTGCAGCCTAACCTCACGGTTAAGCTCATATAGAGTGTCCTGTAAGTCTGCTTCTGCCCGATCTAAAGTTCTTTCATCATCTTGTTCGAGACTTTTAAGAATTTCTTCACACAGCACATCAATCCGACGGCGATAATAACTAGCGAATTGACTGCCAAAGTCTAAGGTTACTTCTTTCAGCTTTCGTTGCGCCTGATCGGTTAAAGCCTTGGCGCGGTTACGTTTTTCAACTCGCTCTCTTCTAGCGCGGTCTTCCTCAGCAAATTTTTCCGCCTCACTAATCATGCGATTGATTTCTGAATCGCTAAGGGTCGAAGCACCCGAAACTGTAATACCCTGTTCCCTACCTGTAGTTTTATCTCTGGCTGTAACCTGTAAAATACCGTTAGCGTCAATGTCAAAGGATACCTGAACCTGGGGAACTCCTCTGGGCGCAGGGGGAATACCTGTTAGCTTAAATCTACCCAGAGATTTATTCCCACTTGCCATTTCTCGCTCTCCCTGAAGAGCATGGATTTCTACTACCGTCTGATTGTTCTCACCTGTAGAGAATACATCCGAGCGACGTACGGGAATCGTCGTATTGCGGGGAAGCAATTTTTTCATTACCCCGCCAATGGTTTCTAAGCCTAAAGATAAGGGAGTAACGTCTAACAAGAGGACATCTTTAATTTCATTGGTCATAATACCCGATTGAATGGCAGCACCAATTGCTACTACTTCATCAGGATTGACGTTTTGATTGGGTTCGAGGTCGATGTAGCTACGAACCAAATCCTGCACCATGGGGATGCGGGTTGAACCACCGACTAAAACTACTTCATCAATATCCATTGGACCAAGACCAGCGTCAGAAATTGCTCGTTTGAGAGGACGGCGCAGACGACTGACTAAATCGCCACAAAGTTCTTCAAATTTAGCGCGATTTAGCTTGATTTCAATGTGTTTTGGACCATCTTCGGTGGCGGTAATGAAAGGTAGGTTAATTTCGGTAACAGATAGCTTAGATAGCTCAATTTTAGCTTTTTCGGCTGCTTCAGTGAGCCTTTGTAGAGCTTGGCGATCGCTTTTTCTCAGATCCACTCCTTCTTGCTTCAAGAACTCTTCGGCTAACCAATTGACGATGCGGCGATCAAAGTCATTTCCTCCTAATTGAGTATCACCACTGGTCGATTTAACTTCAAATACGCCATCACCAATATCGAGGATGGAAACATCAAAAGTACCGCCCCCCAAATCAAACACCATAATAGTTTGAGGACGACGCTGATCGAGTCCATAAGCCAAGGCTGCTGCGGTTGGTTCATTAATGATGCGGAGTACATCCAGCCCCGCAATCCGCCCTGCATCTCTGGTCGCCTGTCGTTGAGAATCATTAAAATAAGCAGGTACGGTAATTACTGCACCAGTGATCGATTCTCCCAGATAGCGTTCTGCCTCTTCAGCCAGCTTGCGTAGGATCATTGCCGAGACTTCTTCGGGGGCAAACTCTTTTTTTAACTTGGGACAGCGAATTTTAATATTGCCCAGTTCATCTCGCTTAATGGTGTAAGGAACTCGCTTAGATTCTGGCTGTAGTTCAGCATACTGACGACCCACAAATCTTTTGACACCGTAAAAGGTATTTTCTGGATTCAAGACGCTTTGTCGTCTTGCCAACTGCCCAACTACTAATTCTCCATCTTTATTGAAGCCAACTACAGAGGGGGTAGTTCGCATTCCTTCTGAATTAGCAATTACTATAGGCTTACCACCCTCCATTACCGCTACTACGGAATTAGTTGTTCCCAAATCGATGCCGACTACTTTTCCCATGGGTGCAATGGTCTCCTAGAATCGTTCCCCAAAATATATATACTACGAGGTTTTAATTTGCTTTGGCAGGTTAACACTATAATATTTTTGATTTATTCTTTTTAGTTTACTTCAAGAAAAACTGAGGGCTGATGTAATAGGTCTGCATTAAATAGAAATATTAGATATTCACTTTTGGTAATTATGATTTATCTTGATTCAGTATCGCTCGATGAAGCCAAAGCAGCAGTAGGAATGGGTTGGATTAAAGGAATTACCACCAACCCCACTTTATTGAATAAAAGTGATTTATCTGCTGAAGAATGCCTTAAACAGTTGTCAGATATTAGCCCAGGAGAACTATATTATCAACTATGCGCTACTAACTTTGAGCAAATGGTTACAGAAGGAAACAAGGCTGCCGAACTTATTGGCAACAAGATTGTGCTAAAAATTCCTGCTACTGAATTAGGTTTTCGGGTAACAGCCCATCTCTCTCCCGATATCCCCTGCTCTGTAACAGCTATTTATAGTCCTGTTCAAGCTGCGATCGCCTCAGAAGCAGGAGCCAAATATGCGATCGCCTATGTTAACCGCGCCACCAGACTTTTAGGAGATGGTTTGGCATTAGTACAGGAAATGTCCAGTCTGCTAAAAAATAGCCAGACAGAAATTTTGGCAACCAGCATTAAGTCTCCAAAAGAGGCAGCAGATACTTTACAAGCGGGAGCGCATCATCTTACAGTTCCGATGAACATTTTGCGAGCAATGACTGCCCACGAGCTATCGCAAACAACCGTAACCGAGTTTTTCAACAATGGAATCGGTATTTCTCTTAGCTCTTAGCTTTTAGCTCAATGTAACTTATATTATTAAATTGAACGATGGCAGATGTAGTCAAATTCTCAAAAAGTAGTTATACATCAAGTAAAAATAGTAACTACCTTAGCTAATTGAGCGAATATATCGGCAACTTTTTCTCCTGTTTTGGCAGAAGTCGTGTAAATGCCAACTATTTGCTGAAAACTATAGTTACTATAATTTTCAATGAGCTTGCTTAACTTTTCTGGCGAAATTAAATCTGCCTTGTTCAAAGCGAGAATAATCACCCCTTGAGGATTTACATTAAGAAACAATTTGATGTGCTGCTTTAAATTGGCAAGCGTACCAGAACGAGTCAGATCGGCAACAATAATTGAACCGCTGGCTCCTTTAAGATAACTAGGAGTAATCGACTTAAATTTGGTAAGACCTTCCAAATCCCAGATTAAAAGGTTAACCTGATGGCAATCTAACTTTGTCTCGATCTTGACTGATTTGCGAGATACTTTAACTCCTACTGTTGAAAGATATTGGTCACTAAACTTATCATCAATAAAACGTCGTACCAGACTAGTTTTACCGACATTAAAATCTCCTAGCAGACAAATTTTTTTGGTTATTATCGACATTAAATCTTGATTATTGCAACAAATTCGTGGGAATAAATGGCTCGAAGCTGACATAGCCGTTGAACCATAATGCTCGCTCGTCTTCTGCTTTTGCAAGCAAAAATACTGAGTCACAATTAGCACCGAGTCGATTAGGCTGAATTCCTCTGGCTACCAAAGCAGTTTTAACACCTTGACACCGCTTTTCACCTAATTTTTGATTAATTTCAGTTAAACCTCGACCATCGCTATGTACTACTAACTTTAAATGTAGCTGAGGATAAAGATCCAAAAATTGTTTAATCACATTAATCTTACTCAAGTTGTCGGCAAAATCTAGCCGCTCGGAATCAGATTCAAAATAAATTTGCTGCTCAACCATTGGTAGCTGCTCCTCCACCTCAAAGATTATTCGCTCAACTCCAGGTATCTGGCTAAAAGCTTGAGTAATAGCTTGATAAATAGATTGATCTAGGATAAACCCCTTGATGATCAGAGTTTTTGGTTGATAACTTGTTTGAATAATTACCTTGGGCTGTCGATTAAATAGGTTGGTTAGCCTTTGGATTTCGCCTCCTAGAAGCTAGGGTTAATCGGGACATCGACCGTAGCGATTTGATTATTTAACTGACGGTTATTTTGGCTGGCAATTTGCTGAGTAATTACGGCTGCGCGATCGCGGAGATATTCACTGGGAACTCTACCGCTAACGGTTAATTTACCATCTTTTACTTTAGAGTCTAAACGATATACAGATAGTTCTGGTACTGCGTCTAGTTTAATAGCTGCTGTTTGTTCAACCTTTTGAGCCATCTTGGCACGATAATTGACTATGCCCCAGGGAATAAAAACCAAACCAAGCAGCAAAATTATCAGCCATAACAACATGGGTGGAGACGAAGATTTTTGTGGCTTATCTTTATTCTGTTGGCTTAATTGCTCCAGCTTAGTTCTAATTGCTAGAGGAATAGTCACCATGTTACCATTGTAGTCCTGAATGTCATCGCCGTATTCTAGGACAATTTCAGCCAAAACTTGGCGAATTTTGCTTCTAAATTGCTTATCTGGTTTTCCTTGAATCACTACCGCTAAATAGCAATATCCTGCCGCTTCTAAAGGAATTTGCCAGTCACCATAGTCGATTGAGTCCAATTCTAAGCCAGAAGTAATGCAGTCATTAGCAAAGCTGCGAATTGCGGTGAGCATTCCCCCAATCAGGTCGCAATCAAGCTGTTTTTCTCCTGGTTGCTGTATTTCTTGGATAACTACACCTGAATCTTTATTAATGAGAAATATCGCCTGTACCTGATATCCGACCGATTCTTGGAAAATCAATTCGGTTTCAGAAACTCCTTGAATTCTGGCTCGTATTTTGCGCTTGATGCCAGTAGGACTGAGAGTACTTTCTACTTTGCTATTGATCTCTTGCACAACTTTGACCATGTATTTAGAGATCGTGCTGCCAATCACAGGATAGAGCGCATCTACCATGGCATCTCGTTCCGATTCAATCTGAGCTTTAATTGCTTTGCCCATTTCTGGCCCTAAAACCTGGGGAATAGCATTTTGATCCAGACGAATTTGTTCTCTAATCGACAGGGCAATTTCTGGGGCGATCGCTCTGGCAATGGCTTCGGGGTCAAGGTTCATTTCTGCGCTAATAGCAGAAGGCAGAATTTTGGCGATCGCTGCTGCCATTTTGGGGGAGTCTTCGGCTACGCGATGTTCAATTAGCTGATCGAGAACAGGCCTGACTGTTTGAATGACTCTCTCTTTAGAATCGTCCAGCTTAAATTGGAGTAGTTCGACAATTAAAGGAACTAAGCTATTAACTACATCAGCCAATTCCTCAGTCGAAGCCTGGGCGGTATCTATTGCTTCAACTTGCTCTATAGAACGAAAACTAGGATTGTTATAATAATTTTTTGAAGATTTTGGTACTGTTTGTCGCAAGAAAGCTTCGTATTCAACGGCTTCATTTAAAGTAGGTTTTGATTCACTCTCAATCTCAACTTTGATTTCAGGATAATTAAAGCCGGCATGCGTCGAATCTGATTGTGATACATCTTCTAAAGATAATTCAATATTTTCGGACAATGAGTCAAGATGATTGACAGAGTCTGGCTTCAAAAAAGAATCATCCTGAGCTACTTCTCGCTCTAATAAAAAATTAATCAGATCTTCAATTGGCTCTAAGTCAAGTGAAGCTAAATTTTGGTTGGTAGCTGAAGCCGGTAGATTTTCGGGAGAAGAATTCATAAACTGTTGTCACTATTTATCTAGCTATAGTCAGCCTAAAGCGTGAGTAACATTAAATATTATGTTTTTATAATTATGTTTTTGTAATTATATAGCTACACAGATTTAGAATTCACTACCAATATCGGCAAAGCTACGCTCAGAGCAGAACAAAGATCGAGGTAAAGACCTAAAATAATCCCAGGTTTGTGTATTTTAGTCATTGGACACTTTTGAGCGCTCGAGCCAGATTTTCTGTTGTAATGTGGGAAGAGGAATATTATTTTGCTCAAAAGCTTTCTGCAAACGGCGACGAAATTCCCGAGCAACTGCCCATTGCTTTAATGGTTCAGTCTTAATCCAAATACGAACCACCGAACCGCGATCGCTGAAATTGTCTACTCCCAAAACTTCAGGCGGTTCAATAATTTGCTCTTGCCAGTCGGATTCTTGATCCATTTCATGAGCAATCCGACCAATTAGTTCTAATGCCAGATCTATTTCGGCCTGGTAGGCAATAGGAATATCAATTTCAGCTCTCGACCACTGACTAGAAAGATTAGCTACGGTTTTGATTTCACTATTGGGAATAGTAATTAATCTGCCTTGACCATCTCTAAGCTGAGTGATGCGCAGGTTTAAGTTTTCTACCAACCCAGCGAATTCTCCGATCTCGATGACATCACCCACAGCATACTGATCTTCCAAGATGATAAAAAAGCCGTTGAGAGCATCTTTGATAAAATTTTGCGAGGCGAAAGAGAGCGCTAGTCCTAAAATACCCGCACCAGCCAGCAGAGGAGTAACGTTGATTCCAATTAGGGCTAAAGCAGCCAAAATGCCCAATACAATCCATAAAATGGCGATAATTCCGCCAATCAGACGGGTAATAGTCGTAATTCTCACCTGAATTCGGCGACGGACATCTCGACTCAAAACGTAGTTTGCTGCCACGGTGTTATTCAGCTTGGCAATTAAGATATTACTTAAACGGATTAAAATGTAGGTCGTTAAACCGACAAGGAAAATTCGCAGGGGAATCCGAACCAAAGTAATTAGCCAAATTTGCAGCGATCGCGTCTGGGGAAATAGACCTAAAATGGCTAAAATTCCTCCTAACCACCAAGCTAGCTGAAAAACCTGTAACAAACCGTATTGTATTGACCGCAGATTAAACTTTTGCTTGTGATTGACATAATCAGCTAAAGACCGAAGAAAAGGCAGTTGATTAGTCTCTAGTTTGGCTTTAACTTCTCGAGAACGTTTTAAACCGTCAGTAATCATCAACTGCCCGAATAAAATAACCAAAGCAGTAATTCCAGCTAACTGTGCCTGTCTAATCATCTGCGATCGCGATCGTTTGTGTCTGGCTTGTTTTAGTGCAGATTCGAGCTGATTGGCAATTTCTCCTGCCTGATGTTCTAGATTCACCCCTCTAGTAGCAGCATCTTTCGAGTCGAGAGTCATCACGGGGAATCGGCGATCGCCTATTGCCACATAAATATTTTCTTGACTTCCCTGATTTTCGGGATAAACTTCCAATTGATCCCGTTTTTGGGCGAAATATGTCTGGCTAATCTCCTTAATTCTTTCCTCGGTATATTTAATTCTCTGAGGCAGATTAGACCTGCGATCTAAAATACTAAATACACAGCGACCATCAAGACGCACACAAGCAGAAGCTACAGCGTTATTTGGATTTTGGTTAAAGTTGAAGGTTTCCCAATTAATTTGCGGCAAAAAAGGCAGCTGCGCTCCGACAGAAGCCGTCAGGGGCAAATAAAAAGCTAAAGTTAGAACCAAGACTACTAATCGTCTACGGAACATAATTTTAAGCCAACTAGTTTTCAACATAAGCCTGATATTTAGTTCAACTGCAAATTATCTAACGATTGATGACCAATAACAATTTCAACTGGCTTATTTTGTTAGCACCAGCTCACTTAACTAATAACTACTAGCTCCAAGAATAGAGATATAATTTGTTACGAAAGCTATTTTAATACTTTGTTCTTTACTTTATGAATAATAACCCTGTCACCAACGCCTTTTTTTTTGGTAGAGCATTAGCAGAAGTCATGAGCGAAAAGCTAGAAGAATCGTTCACTAACACGATGAGCGACTTAGGCAAATTTGATGCTGAACAAAGAGAAAACTTAAGACAACTTATGGAAGAGGTACAGCTACGAGCCGAACGTACGGTAAGTAACACTTCTTATCCTTCTTCCCCTTCTTATCCTAACAATAGCAATAATAGTAGTACTGGTAATGCTCCTAGTACAATTAATATTGATATCAGTAGCAACAACTCAGATGATTTGCAGACCATGCTTGATCGACTGAGAGCTGAAATTGCTACCTTAAGGGCGGAATTAAAAAAATATCCGAACTAATACAAATCTTATTAGGCAAATTGCCTATCTCAGCAATCCCTTGCTCTTAAGCTTTTTAAACCATGAATCTTAATCTGTCTAGCTAAGTGTTGCTGTTAATTAACTGTCTTTTTGACGATATGTCGCTACTATTTAGATTAGTTAATCTTACTTAACCAAATAACATCATAATTAACTTTTTGTTATAAACTCAGTGTCTCCTGCTTTTCCCAATCAAAATTCAATAGATTACGAGTCGAATAAGTCCGAGCAAGTGAATAATGAACTCAAGCCTGTTCTATCCCAATCCGATGACACAAAAGCTGTACTAGTAGTTTCTACTAAATCTTATCGCTGGAATCGAGCTAAATATTCTCGAAATCGTCGCCGAATCGATATTTGGCTTTTTGCATTTTCTTTTCTGTTTAGTAACTGGCGCGATAATCGTAAGTGGACTTATTTTGGCGGGCATACCCCAGAAAAACAGGCAGCTAGACGCAAATCGCAGGCTATTTGGATCAGAAAGAATTTCTTAGAGTTAGGGCCTACTTTTATTAAACTTGGTCAATTATTTTCTACACGGGCAGATTTGTTTCCGATTGAATATGTAGAAGAATTATCTAAGCTACAGGATCGAGTGCCTGCTTTCGATTATGAGCAGGTTAAAGAAACTGTTAAGTCTGATTTTTCTAAGCCAATCGATCAACTGTTTTCTAGTTTCGATCCGATTCCTTTAGCGGCAGCTAGTTTGGGTCAGGTGCATAGAGCGAAGCTGCATAGCGGTGAGGATGTAGCAGTCAAGGTGCAAAGACCAGGACTCAAACAGTTATTTACCGTAGATTTGGCTATATTACGCCAGATTGCCCGCTATTTTCAAAACCATCCCAAATGGGGTAAAAACCGCGACTGGCTCGGAATTTATGACGAATGTTGCCGAATTTTGTGGGAAGAAACTGATTATCTCCAGGAAGGTCGCAACGCTGATACTTTCCGTCGTAACTTTAGAAGCGAAGATTGGGTTTGCGTACCACGGGTTTACTGGAAATACACTTCTCCTAAGGTATTGACTTTAGAGTATATGCCAGGCATTAAAATTAGCCATTACGAAGCGATCGAAGCTGCTGGTTTAGACCGCAAGGTACTAGCAAGGCTGGGAGCAAAAGCTTATTTACAGCAGATACTCAATGGCGGCTTTTTCCATGCCGATCCACACCCAGGAAACATTGCAGTAAATACAGATGGTTCTTTGATTTTTTATGATTTCGGCATGATGGGTCAGATCGAAACCAATATTCGAGAAGGCTTGATGGACACTTTAGTCGGAGTGGCACAAAAAAATTCCGACAAAGTAGTTAACTCGCTAATCAATTTGGGAGCATTAGTACCGACGGGGGATATGAGTTCGGTCAGGCGTTCGATCCAGTTTATGCTGGATAACTTTATGGACAAGCCTTTTGAAGAACAGTCCGTAGACGCAATTAGCGAAGATTTGTATGAAATTGCTTATGGTCAACCATTTCGCTTTCCTGCTACCTTTACTTTTGTGATGCGAGCCTTTTCTACTTTAGAAGGCGTTGGCAAAGGTCTAGATCCCGAATTCAACTTTATGGAAGTAGCTCAACCCTATGCAATGAAGCTTATGACTAAAAGCAATAGCTCCAACGGTAGTACAATTTTTGATGAATTAGGTAGACAGGCAGCACAGGTCGGGTCAGCAGCCCTGGGGTTACCTGGACGAATCGACGATACAATAGATAAATTAGAAAGAGGAGATTTGCGAGTTCGCGTTCGTTCTCTTGAATCGGAACGGGTTATGCGTCGCCTAAGTGCCATTCAACTAGGAACGAACTATACTGTATTATTCAGTGCGCTACTTATTTGTGCCACTCTTCTTTTGGTTAGTGAGTTTGAGATCTTGGCAGCGATCGCTGCTGTGATTGCACTTGTGCCTGGATGGGCATTACTGCGATTACTAAAACGTCTCGATCGCATTGACCGTATGTTCTAAAAAGATATCAGGCTGCAATCACTAAAATGTTGCAAATGTTGACTGGATCTTTGGTTTTTATCAGTTTATCGACTAACTGTTTATGAAGCGTCAATTTATAGGTCTTACGGATACAGGAGTTGTCAGAACAGCCAACCAAGATAATTACTTTGTAGACGATCAGTTGGGACGTTTTTTCATTGTAGCCGATGGTATGGGAGGACACGCTGGCGGACAAGAAGCGAGTAAAATCGCTACAGAAATAATTAATGCCTATTTGCAACAGCACTGGAACTCTCCCTTAGACTCACAGGTGCTACTCAAAGAAGCGGTGGAAAAAGCTAACGTAGGCATCATTCAAGATCAGCGCAGCAACCCAGCAAGGCGCGATATGGGTACTACCGTGGTGGTGCTTATCTTTCGAGATGAACACCCTTTATGCGCTCATGTAGGAGATTCTCGTTTATATCGTTTACGAAGTTCTCAATTAGAGCAAATTACTGACGATCATACCTGGGTCGGTATGGCTCTGAAAAAAGGCGAGATTAATGCAGAACAAGCAAAATTTCATCCCTGGAGGCACGTTCTATCTCAGTGCTTAGGACGAGAAGATTTGCAGCACATTGATATTCAGGAATTTGAAGTGCAGCCTGGCGATCGCCTGTTAATTTGTAGTGATGGTTTGACTGAAGAAGTTACCGATGAGCAAATTGAAGCTGCTTTGGCTAACTTAAAAACCTGCCAGGAAACCGCTCAAGAATTAATTGATGCAGCCAAGGCAGCAGGAGGATCGGATAACATTACAGTGGTTATTGTCGAACAAGAATAAGCTCAAATACCGAATGCGCGATCGTTAATTAAACTAAATGCTGGCTGAAATAAAAAACACTGCTGAGAAATTTACCCCAAGATTGATTGAAATCCGTCGCCATCTTCACGCTCATCCTGAATTGAGCGGCGAAGAACACCAGACTTCTGCCTACATTGCCGGGGTACTTTCTTCCTGCGGCTTGAATGTCAAAGAAGCAGTCGGCAAGACGGGAGTGATTGGCGATCTAGCAGGTTCAGGAAGCGATCGCCGTACTTTGGCAATTCGCACTGATATGGATGCCCTACCGATTCAAGAGCATCTGGAATTAGACTTTGCCTCACGCAAACCTGGAATTATGCACGCTTGTGGTCATGACGTTCATTCTACCTTGGGTTTGGGTACAGCGATGGTATTATCCCAGCTATCGAGTAATCTGCCTGGAAATGTCCGCTTTTTGTTCCAGCCTGCCGAAGAAATTGCTTTGGGGGCAAAATGGATGGTAGAAGATGGCGTTATGGAAGGAGTAAATGCGATCTATGGAGTTCACGTATTTCCTTCAATTCCCGTTCGTCGGGTTGGCATACGCTATGGAGCATTAACTTCCGCAGCGGATGAATTAGAAATTATCATTCAGGGAGAGTCGGGACACGGTGCGCGTCCTCATCAGGCGATCGATGCCGTCTGGATTGCGGCTCAGGTAATTACCGCACTACAGCAAGCGATTAGTCGGACTCAGAACCCATTGCATCCGATTGTTTTGTCTATAGGGCAAATAGAAGGCGGTAGAGCGCCTAACATAATTGCCGACCACGTGCGGATGGTTGGAACAGTGCGATCGCTTCATCCCGAAAGCCATGCCAATTTACCTCAATGGGTTGAGAATATTATTCAAGGTATCTGCCAAACTTACGGTGCTAAGTGCCAAGTAGATTACCGTAGAGGAGTTCCTTCGGTACAAAACGACAAAACCCTAACTCAGATTATTGAATCAGCTACTCGCGAAGCCTGGGGGGATGATAGTATACAGATTTTGCCAGACCCTTCTTTAGGTGCAGAAGATTTTTCTATTTATTTAGACAAAGTACCTGGCTGTATGTTTCGTCTTGGAGTCGGACACCACAACAAAATTAACTATCCTCTCCATCATCCTAAGTTTGAAGTGGATGAAGATGCTATTCTGACTGGAGTGGTAACCATGGCTTATGCTGCTTATAAGTATTGGCAGGCAGCAGCCTAACTTAAGTGACATACTCCACTGAAAAATGTTTAAAAAGTAGTATTGACCAGGCATTTTTTTAACAGCTATCAATTAAGATTTTTTTGAGCATATTTGAGCCTAATTTAAGCAAAACTTTACTTTTGCTGCCTAAATAACCCAGACACAGGCAAACACCATAAAGGTAAAACAGATTACATTTAGTGTTAGCAAAAGTACCCATTGACCTATATTGATAAAGCTAAATTGATTTAAAGACTGAATAGCCTGATTTGCTATCTTTTGCGAAAAGCCTGTCTGGCTTTTTTCAAGAACAATTAAGTTTGAGTAATTAGATTCAACTGAGTTATTTAGCATTGTTGAGACTGTTTTTATGGGGCAATGAATTGATTAAATGATTGAAACTCAGGCACCAAAACTAAACTTATCAATTAGTTTGCTAATCAAAGATTTTTTCAGCAATAAACAATAAACAAGAGCAAAGTGATTAATAACTATAATTGCGCTCGCAATTAGTCAAAACCTCGATTTAGCAAACACCTTAATGAATTAAGACATAAACAGCTCGTTTCGGCATTTCTATTAACGGTGCAAATCAAATGTTTTGCTCCACTAATAAAATTACTTGTACTACTGTAACAGATTGTAAAGAAAATGCCTAGTTATTTAAGCGTTTTGAATAAATATTTTAAATCCAATTAAGTATGAACATTAAAAACACAGCTTTAAACAGGCTTTAAAAAACAGGACATTTTTATTAACTTTAGATTAACCAACTAAGAAAATATTTAAGCAGCGAAAAACTGGATATTATTCTAGGTAATAATATTTAGATAAATATACCCAAAAACATTTGCTTAAAATTTATGTTAAACAAGATTTTTGCGATAAAATCGCTAAATATTGTCATCGTTGAACCTAATAGACAACAAGGAAGGCAGTTAAGCGAATTAATTACGCTCAAAAGACCTAATCTTCAAGTGATCTTGTTAGAAAATTCCGAGCAAGTCTTTTCCTTGATGTATGGGGAAATGGCGATTGATATTTTGTTCTTTGATATAGAAGAGGAATCTAATACCGACAATTTAGCCTTGATTAAAGCAATTTCACCCCAAACCAGCCTGATACATTGGAGTGATTATCAACACCCAGAAGTAATTGAGCTGCTTTATTCTCTTGGAGTTAATTCTTTTTGTACCAAACAAAGCGATGCAGAAATTGTTTTAGAAGCTATGGACTTGGCAGCCAACTATCCTCAATCTTTATATTTAGATCGAAAGTTATATCAATGCTTATCCTGGCTGAAAAACTAAGCTCAAAATGCAAATTCAGACAAATGAGATAAGCTAGTATTCACGCCGATTAATAACTGCTATGTCTGACTCATTTGCCGAACATAAAAATCGACTGACTGAATTAATTGCTAAATATCGCGATCGCGTTGACTTTCTGACAATTCGTTTGGAACAAGGCGAAGAAACTAATATTTTATTACGAACCAATAAAATAGAAACCTTGAGTGAAAGTATCGCTTTAGGTGGACAGGTTCGAGCTTGCTATCGTGGCGGTTGGGGATTTTCCGCGTTTGACGATCTAACAAGTTTAATCGCTAGAATCGAAGAAGCGATCGCTGCGGCGAGAATGGTAGGAGAACTGTCAACCACCCTAGCACCAGTTGAACCGATCCAAACAGTTTGTCGTGTTCCCCTAAGAGGAAGCGACCCCAGAAACATCTCTTTGGCAGCTAAAAAGGCTTTGTGCGATCGCTATAACAACCTGCTGCGTGGTTATCATGATTGTCTCACTGCCACTACCGTTAGCTACGGAGATAATTCGCAAAAGATTATCATTGCGACATCCGAAGGGAGCGTCATTGAGCAGTCTTGGTCAGATATGGAAATGCGCTTTTCAGCTACGGCTAGAAAAGACAACATAATTCAAACAGGAAGAGAAACCACAGGTTCCCGACAGGCTTATGAAGATTTAACTAGTTTAGATCAACAGGTAATTAGTGCAGCACAAAGGGCGGTTGATGCTTTAACTTTGCCAAAAATTCAGGGAGATATCTACACCGTAGTTATCGACCCAATCTTAACCGGGTTGTTTGTTCACGAAGCTTTTGGTCATCTCTCCGAAGCCGATCTGGCTTATGAAAATCCTGACCTGTTAGAAGTAATGAGCATGGGCAAACGTTTTGGTTCTCCAGAGCTACAGATTTTTGATGGAGCTGCGCCAATTGAGTCGGAAGATAATTATATCCATCGAGGTAGCTATTTTTATGACGATGAAGCTACTCCTGCTACTACGACTCAGCTAATTAAAGATGGAGTTTTAGTCGGTAGACTGCATTCTCGCGAGACTGCTGGCAAGCTAGGAGAAACGCCTACGGGTAATGCGCGCTGCTTAGATTATCACTATTCGCCTATTGTACGGATGACCAACACCTGGATTGCTAGAGGGAAAACGCCTGTTAAAGATTTGATTCAAGATGTCAGTGAAGGAGTCTATGCGCGTAATTGGCTGGGTGGAATGACTAACGGGGAAATGTTTACCTTTAGTGCGGGAGAAGCCTGGATGATTCGTAACGGTGAACTGGCAGAACCAGTCAAAGATGTAACTCTCTCAGGAAATGTCTTCAAAACCTTGGCTAATATCGAAGCGATCGGCGATGATTTTTATTGGGATGAGTCTGGCGGTTGTGGTAAAGGAGGACAATCAGGACTAGCAGTTGGCTGTGGCGGGCCAAGTTTAAGAATTAAAGATGTAACCATTGGTGGTAATTCTGATTAATGACTATTAAGTGGCGACATTTTAGTGTAAAAGGCTACAATATTATTCAAATAGAAAAAAACCCAGTTTTTTACGACTGGGTTCTGGAGCAAGACCGAGTGATAAGCTAGTTATGAAGAGTTTTTTAACTAGCTTGGTCACAAAATATTTGATTGGAAATAGCCTTTGTTTACTACTAGAATTTATCATCTTATTTATTTAACTGAATTACAACAGTATATTTACGATGATTTTATTGGCGAGTTTTTTCAATTACTAGTTATTTTTACTGAAATATAGACTAGTTTAGCTCAATTAGCGAATGTAAATAGGTGTTATTAATTAATTTTAATTGCGATCGCGCATTAGCTAGCCTCTAATCTAAAGCTAATACCATTTCTCAAATGTAATAAAAGACGTGCTAGCAGCTAGTAGTAGAACGTCCAGATTAATTTGTTGGGTATTAAAATTATTTTCAGCCCCCTAACCTCCAAGCTTGGGGGAATTAGCTCAGTACTTCTAGCTTAGACATGGTACTACTAGCTGACTTGTGACTTTTGAAAGTGTTCTATCCAAACAGGATTTAGTATAAGATCGAGTATTATTTTGAAGTTGATAATTGCCCCTGGTTGAAATGACTGATATCCCTCGGATTGGAGAGACTGCGCCAGATTTCTCAGCACCAGATCAAAATGGTAATGCTGTAAGTCTCAAAGATAAAAGCGATCGCTGGCTGGTATTATATTTTTATCCCAAGGATAATACCCCTGGCTGCACTACAGAAGCTAAGGACTTTACGGAATATGCAGCTCAATTTAAAGAATTAGGTGCAGAGATCATTGGGGTTAGTCCAGATTCGGAGAAATCTCACTGTAAGTTTATTGTTAAACAAGATTTATCGATTCAGCTATTGAGCCATCGCGATCATCAGGTAGTTGAAGCATATGACGCGTGGCACTTAAAGAAATTTATGGACAAAGAATACATGGGAGTAGTACGCTCTACTTTTTTGATTTCTCCCGATGGTAAAATTGCTCGGGTTTGGGATCGAGTCAGAGTCAAAGCTCATGTCGAGAAAGTGCTACAAGAATTGCAGGCATTAGCTAAATCAAACTGTTCCACACTCGATCATTGAATTCTTCGAGGGATTTAAGTATAAGATCGGCGATCGCAAATTGAGGATTATTACGCTGTAACTGCTCTGGTATGGCGATACACTTCATTTGGGCAGCTTTGGCAGCTAATACGCCATTTAAAGAGTCTTCTAAAGCCAGACATTCTTGAGGAGAAACGTTTAATTTACTAGCAGTAGTCAAATAAACTCCAGGATGGGGTTTGCCAAAAATTTCTGATTCCGCTGAATAGATCTCGGTAAACATATCAGTCAAATCAAGCTTGTGCAATGCAGCTTGGATAATTCTAGATGCAGAGGAAGAAGCTAAAGCAATTTTTACCTGTTTCTGCTTTACATAAGATATGGCACGATCTACTCCTGCTAGTGGTTGTCCTTTAAGATGAATCAACTCAATTACCTTAGCCACAATTAATTCTGCAACTTCTAGTTGAGTCAGATTTGTCCAGGGAAATTTTTGATACCAGTAGTTCACTACCTCATCGATTCTCAAGCCTTTAGTTTGTAGACATAGTTCAAGGGTAAGCGTAATTCCTACCTGCTTGAAGATCAGCATTTCTGCTTCTTGCCATAGAGGTTCAGAATCGATCAGCAAACCATCCATGTCGAAAATTACTGCTTTAATCACTTTTATCGGGCTAGTTGTTCATTATTAATGATTAACTACTACTCTACACCCACATTTTGTGTTATTTCTGTTTCAAATATTTTACCAACTAACGCCACTGGCTCATCCATCTTTAATAAACAACGGATAAGCAGATCGGCGTATTATTTAAACATTATCCGCTTATTTCACCATACTCATGACTGCGATTGAAAAAAAATGTACCGCAGACTACTTTAATTGCATCACCCTGGGGTTGCAACCATAAAGTATCTATGCCTGTATTCCCTTCGAGAGGCCCTTTGTGTTCTTGCCAGTGTAAAACAAGCACTTCTCCCCCTGAAGGATGATCGCCATGAGCAATATATTGCAATGTTCCCTCCTCATTACCATCAGGAGTTACATATCTTCCGCCGTTCTCATTTAGTAAAATTGTTACTGGTTGCCAATCTTCTTGGCTAATTCTAAAACGGGCGTTAATCTCTTTTATTCTTAACCATTGTGATACTGGCATTTTAAAAATTCTCCCTCACCAACTTTGATTAAATAATTGTATTAGACAACGATTTGGTTCAAAAGTATCTTTAATTTAACAAAAGATACTAAACCCAAGAAAAAGAAACTAATTGATACAAGCAAATTCAGTTTTTAACTCTTCAGTTACCTCATTTTGAAGGATGTAGGGAGTCAATTCTGAGTGATTATCTAAATAATTAGCTAAATAAGCTTGAATTTGTTCTACCATCAACTCGTAGTCTTCAATTGATTGCTCGTTGACTGCTTTGGTTTTGCCTACGGTAATCTCCGCTTGGCGCATGATTTGCCAAAGCTGCTTTTGCAATGATTGATAGATTGGATTGAGAATTCCCCAAACATTAGTATCAGCTAAACAATAGTCCGACATAATATGCTGATTGAAGTGTCTTCGAGCATCAATTTCTTGGAAACGTTGAATTAACTCGATCGCCTTGGGGTGATTAAACGACATATAGACTAGCTGATTGTCTCGCTCTAAGGCTTCATACAGCTTGCCAGCAAAGGATTCGTAATCGGCAAAAGTACTGCGAGAGAAGTTGTTGCGATCGATCGCTTTAAGAGTGCTTTGAACGGCAAAATAAGCAGTCGCTACACCACCAGTCAAGCCAGGTGAAATTAGAGGATCGACAAAAAAGGCAGCTTCACCAATACTCAACCAACCATCACCAACAACTTGTTCGGCATAGCCACGAATGTTAGCACGTGCTCTTAGAGGCTGCTGAGTGCCATAAAGATCGGAGATTAGTTCTGCCCCCTCAAGCATTTCCCCAATCGCTGGGTATTGCTCGACATAGTGATCGAATGCAACTTTACGACCTTGGGCAAATTTAGGGTCGCGGTCTTGGCGTAAGACCATACCAATGCTGATTATATCTTCTTCAGGACATCCATGCAGGGCAGCTAGTTCTTCTTTGGTTGGCAATTCTTCTGAACCAAGAAAACGGTTTAACATCGAGTCATCCCCAGCATCGGGTACGTTTTCCCAAGATACTAAGGGAATGTACCACATCCAACCTTCGCGGAAGCAAAAATGTTGTGTATACTCGTCACGGCTAAACTGCGCTACATTTGGCCAGTCAGTGCGATCGCCTAGGCGATTTACGTTCTTGAAATAACCCCAAACTGCGTTGCTTTGAAAATCTACATCTTCTTTGTTATATAAACCGAGATGTCTGGCAATTACGCTGGCAGTACCACTAGCGTCTACTACTAATTGCGATTTGAGTTCGTATTTTTGTTGCTGGTGTCGATAGGCAATTGTGTTAGCGCGATCGCTAAGTTGAGAATTAGCCAGATCCACACGTGCGCCCTGAATTACTTCTACTCCCAAGCGACGAGCATTAGCAATCAATAAACCGTCAAGTAAGCGTCGTTCGACCTGAAAAGTTTCATCAAATGTTTCTAAAATATATTCTGGTGCTTCGGTAACATTTTCAATTGATTCATCAACGTGAAAGAAACCTAAGCCATTTTTAGGAAAAAATAATAGCTCTAGAGCTTCTTGGGAAATTCCTACAGAACGTAATGCTTTACAAAAGCCTGAAAGAGTACTTTCGCCTATCTTAAATTTAGGTTTTTCTTCTCTTTCTAGAACCACTACTTGAAGTTCGGGACGTGCTTGCTTGAGCCAAGAAGCATAGAGAATACCTTGAGGTCCAGCACCAATTACTGCAACCTGATATTCGCTTTGTAAACTCTTTCTGAAACGATCGCCATAAAGTTCAGTGTTAGTACTCATTGTTCACCTAAGTAGAATACTGGAACAATCAAAGAATAGCCTTAATGTTTTGCTTTGATAATGAGGTATTTACTTAAATTCAAAGATTTAAACTCTAAAATTTGAGTAAGAGTACTTAAATTAAATAACTTTTATGTGAAAATATTTAAGTGAAAATAATTTGATAAAAATACTTATTTTATCTATTAAACGTAGGAATAAATATATTTATCATTTGAAATGCTCAAAAGCCGATAAATTGATACTTCTTACTTTTACTTCTTATATGCGAAGCGGCTTGCCAATCACGGATTAGCTTCTTATCTCGATCCCGTTTATCCTTATTATCCCGCCTGACGGGATGAATGGGGGCTTGATGGGATCAAAAGGTGCTTCGGGGGGTAAACCCCGTTATTCCCGCAATGAATGCGCTTCTCGTCCTTCGCGTCGTCCGTGATAGAGCTTCTTACCTCCCCGTAGCAAAACTAGTTATTATTAAACACAAAAGCTCGATTATTAGCCCAGCTATTTAACCAGGTATGAAGCGATCGCGCATCTAATGGCTTGGTAAATAAATAGCCTTGTCCGTAAAGACACTGGAGAGTTTGTAATTTAGCTAGTTGAGCTTCAGTTTCAATTCCTTCGGCAATTACCCCCAACCCCAAACTTTTAGCCATCATCACAATAGCCTCCACAATCTCGCTATTGTTACCCTCCGAATCAATCGCTTCGACAAAAGAACGGTCGATTTTTAGGGCATCAATCGGTAGGCTGTGAAGATAGTTTAAAGAAGAATAACCTGTACCAAAATCATCCAAATGTAGCTGACAACCTAAAGCTTTCAATTGCGTTAAAGTCTGCATAGTTGCTTGAGTATCTTGCATTAAGAGACTTTCGGTAATCTCTAATCGCAGACTGTAAGCTTCTAATCCAGTTGTTTGCAGAATTTGAACTAGTGAATCGAGCAGACGAGGTTGAGAAAACTGCTTTTGAGAAATATTAACTCCCATCGTTAAACTAGAATTATTTAACTGAATTTGCCACTCCCTAAGCTGATAACAAACTTCTTGTAAAATCCACCACCCAAGGGGAATAATCATTCCCGTTTCTTCTGCAAGGGCAATAAATTCTTCAGGAGCAACATAACCTCTTTGGGGATGCTGCCAACGGGCTAAAGCTTCAAAACCAGTTACTCGACCATCGACTAAAGAAATAATCGGCTGGTAGTGCAGTCGAAATTCTCCTCGGTTGAGAGAATGATGGAAATCAGTTTCTAGGTGCAGTCGGTTTACTACCTGAACATGCAAAGTCTCGTCGAACAATTCATACCTACTTTTGCCCAAAGCTTTAGCTTTATACATAGCAATATCAGCATTACGCAACAATTCTTCTGGAGAATCTACGCCAGGCTTACTAAAAGCAATACCAATACTGACGCTGGTGAAAACTTCGTGTATGCCTAAATGAAACGGAGTTTGCAGACTTTGTTGTATTCGCGCTGCAAGTTTAGTCGCTTCGTCTAAACTTTGGATCTCTTCGAGCAGAATCGCAAACTCATCGCCACCCAGTCTGGCTAAAATATCGCTTTTGCGTAAACAAGTTTTTAATCTTTGGGAGATCCCCATTAAAAGCAGATCGCCACTCTTATGACCTAAACTATCATTGACATATTTAAAACGATCTAAGTCTAAAAAGAAAACGGCAAATTTGCCGTTTCGATCCCGTCGATACTTTTCTAAAGCTCGATTGAGGTGATTACTCAACAAGTGACGATTGGGTAGATCGGTAAGGCGGTCGTACAACGCATCATAAGCTAGCTTTTGTTCGGCTTTTTGACGTTCTAGTTCGGCTGCTGCTCTTGCTGCAAAAATTTTCAAGATTGATAGTTCGATTGAACCATCCTCCATCGAACGCTCATGAATTACGACTAGGTGTCCCAGAATTTTTCCCGATGAGTTTATCAGAGGAACACCAACATAGCTTTCAGCTTTTAACCTGTATAAATCGTGGTCTTCAGGAAAAATGTTTTGTAAGTTTCTAGGGTAATAGCAAGACAATCCACCAATAACCTGCTCGCAAGGTGTATTGGCTATGTTGTACTCGAAGTTTTGACCAAAATCTTCTTTGCACCAGAAAGCTAAAGTACAGACACGTTCTGGTATGGTTCTCTCTATACATTTTGTTACAAACGCATAACTAACTGAAAGGGCGCAACTCAAATGATATACCAAAGAGTAGAAAAAATCTTCACCAGTTACAGCTGCTGTTCCCTCAACTACAGAGCGCAAAGATAATTCTGTCTGCATATATTTAGTAATATCTTCTTGAATAATCAGAACTCCAAACCAGTCACCTTGTTTAATTTGTTTGACATGAATGGCTAGCCAGTTTTTTTGATTGAGATGCTCGTTACTATAGTTAAATCTAAACTCTGTTTTTTCTAAGTTGGCGATCGCCTCAATCTCTCTAGCAATCTGTTTAAGTAACTTGCAATCTCTACCAACTCTGCACTTACATATATTTAAGTAGTTCTCTCCAACACTGGTGTTTTTTGAAAGACAACTATTAATTGAATTGTTTTTCCAGGCTTTATTGAGGACAACGATCTCGCCTGAACGATCTAACAGCGCGATTTGACTATCAAAAGCATCAAAAGTTGCTTGAGATAACTGAGGCGTACTCGATAACTGACTATCTTGCAACATGATTGTAGCTGTTAATTGAGAGTTACAAAAAAATATATAAACTATATCTTAATGTATTTTACCGTAATCGCTCAAATAGAGTGAAAAACTTGGTTGAGAAAAAAGCTAAAAAACTGTATTATAGCTGTGTATAAAAAACCACAAAATAAGATAAGTCTAGTACTTATTAGAAATAGATTAAGAGATTCAAGCCTGGAATTGTGCGAGAAAGCGTCCAAAGTAACAGGATAATATATAAAACGCCTAAACACCATTGATACCAAACTAGAAGAGAAATTAAGCCTGGTAAATGCCGATCGCGCAAGCGAATATCGTTGAATCCTAGTTTGAAAATATTGTTTAAACTAAAGTCATAATAATTGAGCCAACTCCAACGTTTTTCCCATAAAATTGGCATATAGCGATCGCGGTAAAAAGTAAATCGAGGCATAATCGGCAAACGCCCAATTAACAGTCTAAACTCGCGATATTCACCATTTTCTACAAAATAAGTTGTATTTAATAGCTGATGATATCTACCGCGTTGATAAATTATGCCAACTATTAATATTGGTATGGGAATTAGAACAATAGCGATCGCTATTAGAGTCAACCAAGGTTGATCGGTAGCAATAAAAATATTGAGCATACTAAATATAGTCAAAATTAAATAGCTACCTGAAATAACGATAATTTCGTAGCGGCTAGGCATAACTGGCTGTGAAATATTCGGGCGATAGCGATCGATTAGCCAAAACAAAAGACTAAAGAAAGCAATAATAATAATCCCAATACTGAACATTAAATTAATGTTTGTACCATAGTCTCCTAATAGCAGTAACAAATTTAGACTTAACCACTGAGAAATTAAGCTAATCCAAGCCCAGGTAAATGTTTTTTGCCATGAAGTTTTAATCAGGCGATCGCCTATTTGTTTGACTCTTAGTTGTTCTCGTTGATATTCAATATAGTTAGCATCAGCTATTTGTTCTAAACTGCGAAAGTTACGAATTAAATTATCTAATACAGTTTCGTTTCCCTCTAAACGATTGACATTAATAAACTGAGCAATTATTCCAGGTTGACCGGTTATTTTAGCTTCTGTAGCATCAAAAGCTAATCCCGAAACATTAATGTTTGCCTGGGGAGTAAAAAAGGCATTGTTAAAATCAAGTCGATTTAGTAAATCAGCATCTTGTAAATTAATTAAAGAATTGAGATAAATATCACGAAAGGTAATAGTTTTCTCAAAGGTACTATTAATAAAGCTTAGTGAATCTAAAAATTTGCTTTTAGCGAAAATAAGGCGATCGCGAAACATGGCTTTACTAAAATCAACTGGCTGAATAAATACGCTATGAGTAAAATCAGCAATCTGAGTAAATATAGCCTCTTTAAATTCAACTAATCCTTCAAATTGGCTATGGCTAAAGTCGGCAGTTTCCTGAAATTGGGCTTGCGAAAATTTAACTTTAGCAAAAAAATGACTTTGAGATATCTCGACATTTTGATTAAAAATAGCCTGATTAAAGTCTACTGTTTTACCAAAAATAGACTTATCAAGCTTAACTATTTTCTGAAAATTTGCCGTATTTGCTGTTAGTGACTGTAGGAATAAACTATTAGATCCGTCTACTTGTCCTGTAAATACTGTACTATTGAGGTATAGCCGACCTCGAAAAATATTGACTCTAGGTATTTGTTTGGCTTCATTAATACTTAAAGGATAATATTGATTAATTTTATCTTGTTCTAAAGGAGTAAACAACGAAGACAAAGCTCCTTCTCCTAAAGAACTAGCAATACCTAACTGGTTGAGCTTAAAATCGCCTTGAAAAATTGAATTATCAAAATTGAGATTGATAACATTATTAGCGCGACTAATAGTATTATTAATTATCTGGTAAAATTGCCGATTTAATTCGCTATCCAAATTAGAAAGATCGATAATATAATTGCTTAAATCAATTGTATCCCCACCTTCTAGCTGAATTAAATTTGTAGTTTTATCTTGAAGTATTTCTCTAGTTAAATAGCTACGTGGTTCAGTTTGTGCATTTGCCTGTAATGGTGCAAAAATAAATATGAGCAAAAAAGTTGCCATAAAAATTCTTAATCCTTGAGCTACAGTCACCATAATCTCGACATCCTCTTTTACCTTAGAGAATTATCGATGATGACTAACTAACTAGCAACTAGTTAATCTAAGTAGGTAAAAACTGAAGAGATGGACAAAAATTGCTTTCAGGTTCAACTTTTGTTTTGTATTATATTTGTAGTTTAAAACATCTCAGGACATCCTTTAAAAACCTAAAATACGCGCCATCAAAACGTTAGGAAATCTCTTTTAGATTAACCTGGTAAATAAACTGGCAAAAAGCCTAATTTCGTCTTGAGTTTCGAGTGTTGATTTCAATTCGATTTAGCAGATCGATAACTGCAATAATGGTTTGAGTTCCTGTGTAGTTAAGGATGCAAAAAAATATGGCATAGATCCAAAAGCTCAAAAGCGGCACAAATGTTGCATAGATGCCTGCAACAATAAGCGAACCAATATAGCCAAGAAGTTGTAAAAATTGGAGAATTATAACGAATCGAGAATACATAATTTATACTAATTTCAATTTGAAATATGACAGATGATTTATGTAGGGGCTATTCGCCCTAAAGGATTCGCTTCGCGTCCGAATAGCCCTTACAAGGTATATATGTAAGAAACACGATTAAATTTGGTATTAGTAAACATATAGCTGGAAAAAGCGCGATCGCACCACGATGTTTTGATGGTGCTTATATCCGCTAAACTCGCTATAAATACAACATTGGTATTTCCTGCAATAATTAAAATACCGTTATTACTACCCTGCTCATCTTGAATAACACTGCCTCCTCCTGTTGCTAAGGAAATACTGTGGAAATCATCGCCTTCTCCTCCTTTTAAGGTATCGCTACCACCAACACTAATAACAGTTGTACCTTGACCACCACCATACAAAATGTCATTTCCTGCGCCGCCAGTTAGGCTATCATTACCACCAAAGCCGAAGAGAACGTCATCTCCGAAAAGACCTTCAATAGTGTCGTTTTCTGCTCCACCATTAAGAGTATCATTGCCAACAGTTCCAATCAGATTCGTCATATTGAAATACCACCCTTTATTTTTCTTGTTTGTTTTTATGTTTAACTATTTTCGATCGCGGGAAACCAAATATCTCTTTATTGGTTAAGATCGAAACAAAAATTTTTGAATCGGCTTTAATAAAAAGCGATCGCCTTGACTAACCACTTTAATATGTTCAATTGATGTAAAATCATAATTATTGTTTACAGAGAGTTTACGGCAGACAAATTTTATTTAAAGCGTACTAATAAATCAACCTTAGGCTGAGATTTTTTCGGCATACTAGCAGTTGCGCCAATTCCTGCCATTGAGTCCAATAACTCGATTATTTCAAGCGAAATATCGCTTTTTGCTTTAAATGGTAAACGATTAATTATTTCGCTAGTTGAACTCATATTTAAATATAAAAAGCCTAAATTCTTTTTGGGCAATTCATTAGCGATCGCTTTAAAGTTTGAACTTTTATTGAAAGAAGTAATACTTATATTTTCAATATTATCCATAACAGAATCACCAAGAGTAAAAAGCAGAGAATTATTATCTATCCAGTTATAAGTCCAGGTAAAATTACTATCAGGAATGCGCCATTCAGTAATAGTTTTTCCCGAACGTGTTGCTAGGCTAGGAGTAATTGGTGAGTTTTGTTGAATTACATTTTCTATTTTATCCAGACTAGCTTTAGCTATAGTTGCTTCACTAGTTTCTAAGGCGATCGCTGCTCCCAAACCCATATTTAGTTCTTTCCCATTAAAGAAATATAGTCCTCCAAGTTTAAGAGCAAGTCCTATTCCGAGTATAGGTAAACAACCGCAACCAGATTTTTTTGAAGTCATATTTTATTAGATAAATAAATCATTGAGTGTATTCGTAAATTAGGCAGTGATTACGTACTTGGTTGAGCGCATTTGACGCTCATTTTGATAAAGGATTATTGACAATTATGACTGCAATAAATAACAGTAAAACACTCCAAAAGCCAATTTCGTAAGTTATAAATACAGCTGTCTCTACCCTTAGCCATAATAGTAATATTGCCCCAAATATTCCCACTTCAAAAGCGATATTTTTACTTTTTTGTGACTTTAAAAAGCTTGCTATCAGTCCTAGAAGTGCCAAGAAATAAGTATAGATAACTTTGCTATCACCAGAGTTAGGATTATCAGTTATACCAGTTACAATCTCAAAACCTGTTAATGTATAATTATCTATAAACTCATGAGTAATAAATGGGAAAAGAAAGCAAATTAGAATTAATGCAAACATAAAACTTGAAATGGATTGGCGGTATTTCATTAGCTATTAAGTAGTCCTTATTATTAGATATAATTTTTTTAATTATAAAATTGATAAAGTGATCGCAAACAGATCGTAATTAAAAATTATTTAATATAAAAAAGCAAATCTAATTTTGATTTTCTCTATTATTTTCAAATAATTCGATACCTTGTTCAAGGAGTTCAACCATTCTTTCTTGTTGCTGTATGAAAACTTTAGTTTGTCCAATGGAGTAATCGTTTTGTTTCTTAATGATCTTAAGAAGTTCAAATTTATCGAATGTGTTTCTTGAATTTTCTTTTAACAACAACACTATATAATCGATACGAAATACCCATCTGATGATTGAAATGTGTACAAAAAGGTATATAAATATGATAATTATAAAATAAATTGAAAAAATACTCATAGATATACCTTCTATTTAATAGAAAATCATGAATTAACGTTATCAACAGACTTAACAAATAAACAATTCAATCAATTTCAGGTGATAGAAACTAGATTAAATGTTGAAAGAAAACTTTGTCTACCAAAAGCGTTTTCGATACAAAGAGCAGCAATTTAATTGGCTAAAATTTAATCTACAGGCACAAAAGAATAGCCAAATTCCGAATTAGGAGCCACTTCAACTTTAACTAACTGCACCGCTTGATTGCGATCGCCTGAAGGTAAAAACTTAACTACTCCCGACGCGCCAGTTACCGAAAAGCCTGCTTGTGATAAAGTTTGCTGTATTCCTTGTCGACTAGAATTAGCTTTAATACCTGCAATCAAAGATTGAGTTGCATCATAAGCCATAGCAGTGCGCCAGTTAACTTTTCCTTTCCAGAGACTATTTGTTGCTTGAATAAAGTCAGGGTTGGTATTTCCCTCTATGTGCCAAGGCACAGCTAGCACCATATCCGTCACATTTTCTCCCGCATTTTCTAAAGTTTCGGGAATATAAATATCATCACCAGCCAATAAAGGTAATTGACGATCATTGACTTTCGCAATCTCGAAAGTTTGCTTAAGAGTAGTGGAATTAGTTAGTAAAATCAGTGCTTCTGCACCTTGATTCATTGCCTGCTGTACCGCCTTATCTGCATTAAAATGACTATCACCAACATCTAATTCGGCAACAATTTCGCCACCATTGCTTAAAAGACTGGTACTAAAAGCATCTTTAAGAGATTTACTGTAATTACTCTCAGAATTATAAAAAATAGCTGCCTTTTGCTTAGTTAGTTTTTCCAAGAAATATTCAGCCAAAGAAGTTCCTGCAAACAGATCGCTTGGTACAGTACGAAAGATGTAATCTCCCGCCTCAGCAAGAGATACAGAGGTGCTGATCGGGGAAATAGCAACTAAACCATTTTGTTGGTATACAGGCGCAGCTGCTAAGGTGGCATCGCTAGAATAATGACCAACAAGTGCCAGAATTGAGGTATCTTTTACTAGTTCATTAGCAACCTTTGTAGCAATTTCTGGTTTGTTTTGATCATTGACAATTTCAACCTGCAAGTTACCGCCTTGGGAATTAAATTTATCTTGTGCCTGTGCTACTCCCCTCAGCATTTCTTGAGCCAGATTTAAATCACTACTAATAGGAGCGACAACGGCAATTTTGACAGGATTTGAGGTGGCTACTTGAGCATTATTTAAATAAATTAATGTTTCTGGATCGTTAGGAAATTGTTCTAAAGATGCTTGAAACAGAGCGATCGCACCTTGGTAATCTTGATTAGCGAAGGCGTTTATTCCTTCTTGCTTTTTATCAGTTGCATTTGCTGTAATTAATAAATGTTCTCCCAGACTAAAGCTTTTTTCTAGCAATTGAGGTTGAGCAATTGATGGTAATAAATTACTCCTAAGCTGAGGATTTTTCTTGAGTAATTTAGTTCCACCAAAGATAATTAAGCCCAGTAAAATAAAAAAAATTGGTGGAGGGGCTTTCCAAGATTTAGATTTATTAGTCATAATTAAATCATTCTCCGTAAATTCTATTTTTTCTATTGTTTAAATCTTTCTAAACGGCTATTAATTTGTTCATCTAGGGATAACTTATTGATATTGTTTTGGATTTTTTCTGTTTCATCTTCTGCCAATTCAGCTTTGGTAGTTTCCCAGAGATATCTTCCTTCAACGCTATTTTGTGCCTCTTCAAACTGCGATCGCGCTGAATCAAGATCTAACTCGGTGGAAATGCTATGAATGTCTGCCATGATTTCATTTAGTTCCGACACAGCTTTAAGATTTGCCATGTCTAATTTGTAAGCCTGGATTTTTTCTTTTTCTTTTTTCAGTTTTTCTGTGGCTGCCGTGGCGATTTGTTTAGCCTGTTCTACTTGTTGCTTTAATTGAGGCATAATTTTTTCAATCGCGATCGCTTTGGTGATTAATAATCTGGCTGCTTCTTCATCTCCTCGGCGATAAGCTAGTTCTGCTTGCTGTTCGGCTTCTTGAAATTCTTGTTGTTTTTTGTCATATCTTTCTCGTGTCAGTCTATATGCAGCAACTACTTTAGAAACACCTTCGGTTAGCTGTGCGATCGATTCTTGCATCGACTGTAAAGACTCTTGTGCTACTTTCTGAGCAATTTTGCCTCCAGACTCAACAGGTAAACCCCAAACCCATTTCCATGTGCCTACTAAGGTTCTTCCTGCTGTTTCACCCAACAGCCAATAGATAAATTTTTTGAAAGTAATTTTTTTCATCGCTTTTCGTTTCATCTTTTGTCGTTTAAGTAATGCGAGACAAGAGGCAGGGATCAGGGTCACTATGATGAATTAAGCTATTCTATTTTCAGATAATTATTTGTTTCATCAATATAATTTTTCGACATTTTTAAAAACTTGTCGATACAAAAAAACTAGTTAGAATAAGTAATGTAATTTTCAATAAAAACTATAATCAACTAACTATAATCCTTAAGTCTTTTTCAATAGTTATAAAAAATTGGCTTAAAGTTTCATTTATAAGGATGTCTGCCATATTTGATACCCAACCATTATGATCTTTGCGGGGATTAGTTACTTCTTGAACAGTTAAGGCTCGACTGGCAAAGGGAGTAAACAAAACAGTTGAACCAACAAAACCAAGAATAGCTGTTTGCTGAAGTAGATTAATAGTTTTCATCATCTATTAGATTCCTGCCAATAACTGCATCTAAGCATCAATATAGGGAAGATCCGCTAGTCATACAATCTAGAAAATGTGGAATTTTTACTAGCAAAGAAAAATTAAACTGGAATATAAGTAGAAGACAATATTTATAAGGTGTCTCTTAAAACATTTGCATAATTACTCTGCCAAAAATTAAGAGAAATAAACCGCTACTAATACAGATTAATAGCTCATGAATATCGGTCATTAATATTGCTTGAGAAACGTCCACAGATTAACACAGATGGACACAGATGATTTATTTGCTTACTTCCCTACTAATAGCTATTTTTGAGAATTGGTATAACTTTTGACTTGTGAGGAAAGTTTTAAATGAGCCTTGAGTTGAAATAATAGCAAATTAACTAGGTTTTAAAATAGTAACGGCGTAACGTTCAGGAGATAAATAGCGTTTGGCGATCGCCTGTAGCTGTTCTGGCTGTAGCTGACAAATGATTTGAGGATACAGGGCGGAGTGAGCAGCAGTAGCTACAATATTATAGAAACCGTATACGCTGGCTAGCTGACTGGGGGTTTCGGTCGAGAAAATGTAATCATTAACTAACTGGCGTTTGGCGCGGTTAATTTCTACTTCGGGGATTAGATTGTGCTGTAGTTGGTTTAGGCGATCGCAAATCATCGTTTCGACCATGGGGATATATTCTGTGGCCAGCAATGCACCAATTGAGAACATACTGGAATCTTTTTGCAGAGATAGATTACAGTCAATATCCATGACTAACTGTCTTTCTTCCCGCAGTTCCCTAACTAAGCCTGAACTACGTCCTCCAGTTAAAATCAGCGCGATTAAATCCAAAGCGATCGCTTCTGGCAAAGACTCCGAACCAGGACAGATCCAAGCCATCAACAGACGCGCCTGTTCGATTCTGGGAAGATGTAACTCTTGACGGCGAATGGCGATCGCTGGAGGTTCGGCTTCTATGATGACAGGGGGACATTCTGAAGGTGCGCTAAACTTACTAAAGTTATCGTTGACTAAAGCCAAAGCCTGTTCTTGTTCAATTCCACCAACCACGATCACCGTCATGTTTTCTGGCTGATAATAGGTGCGATGGAAGCAGCGCATTTGATTAGGAGTGTGTTCTAGTAATAATTCTTTTTCCCCTAAAATAGAACGTCGGTAGGGATGACACTGATAGGTGTTTTGACATAAAGCCTGAAATCCTAGAAAGTCGGGATCGTCATGGCTAGAATAAATTTCTTCAATTACTACTTCTCGTTCTCGAATAAATTCTTCATCAGGAATACTCGCTCTCAATAAAATATCAGCTAAACAAGGCAAAGCTTGTTCAAAATGCTGCGCTGCGGTAGTTAAATAAAAATGAGCATAATCATAACTTGTGGCCGCATTAGCTACCCCACCCGTACTTTCGATCAGCCAGTCAAATTCCCCTACCATCACATTCGGAGAACCTTTAAAAATCATATGTTCCAGAAAATGTGCCATTCCCGACCAGGCTGCGGGTTCAGCGATCGCCCCTGCACTGACCCAAATATCTGAAACCACTACAGGAGTAGCGGGTAAATGCTGATGAATAATCGTTAGTCCATTGCTTAAGCGAAAAGTATTAGCATGGAACTTAGTTTGGTAAAGGGATTCCGATAGTTTTTGCACTTTTAGCTATATTCCCGATAATATAGCCAATCATAACTTTTGCCTAATGTCTCTCTTGTTACATTTTTAACAGAAATTATCGACACAATGTATCTTGGACTGTTGTCCATCATCGAGCCCAAGGCAAAAAAGCCCACCGCCGCGCCGTTTTACCTTAGTTTATGACCTGGAAGTCCAGGGTGGGAATTGGCTGCTTTCGTTTCCATTTCCGAGTCTAAGCTCGGTATACTTCCACGAAAACTAATGCTATTCCCTCATAAATCAAGCATAGATCAATAAACTTGTGAGGTAGTCACCAACGCGGTAGTGGTACTTTATCCATAATAATCAGTTTTTCAAATTTAGCAAGAGGGATTTTTAACAGACAAATCATGAGGCAGAAAATTAAGTAACTATGCCTACTGAAAAATTATTTCTTGTAACAATAGTTCAATCAGAAACCATGATGGTAGCGATAGGATGAGGGATAGTTGAATCATTCATCTGTCTTATAAATATAGTGGATTTAAAACACGCAATCATTGCCTATAAAGCAGGAGATAAAATCAGTAAGCAGTGGGCGGAAAAATGCGCGCGCGAGTTGGAAGCTCATCAATGTAAAGCCTTAATTGGACCTAGTGGCATCAAAGATAATCCCTATCCCGTGTTTTTAGCCTCTTCTACGGTCAAAATAGATTTGGCAGTAGTTTTAGGTGGAGATGGTACGATTTTGGCTGCTGCTAGACAATTAGCTCCTCAAAGCATACCAATATTGGCAGTGAATGTCGGTGGACACTTAGGATTTTTAACCGAACCTTTTGAATTATTTCAAAATACTGAAGTCATCTGGGATCGTTTGCAGTCAGACCATTATGCAGTGCAAAAGCGAATGATGCTACAGGCGCAGCTATATCAGGGAGAACGGACTCAGCTAGAGTCTGTCAGCGAAACATTTTACTGTTTAAACGAAATGTGTATCAAACCTGCTAGCATTGATCGGATGCCAACCTCAGTTTTAGAACTGGAGGCAGATGGGCAGGTGGTAGATCAGTATAGCGGAGATGGACTACTAGTTTCAACTCCTACAGGGTCTACTGGCTATACAGTTTCGGCTAATGGACCGATCTTACACCCGGGAATGTGGGCGATCGCTGTTACGCCTATTTGCCCTTTGAGTCTTTCTGGTCGTCCTTTAGTTTTGCCCTCTGGTAGCGTAGTTAGCGTGCGTCCAATTAGAGATTATGAAGTAAATACTAAACTATGGACAGATGGCGCATTAGGCACGACTATCTGGCCTGGTCAAAGAGTTGTAATTAAGATGGCTAACTGTCAGGCAAATTTTATTATTTTGCGCGAAAGCTATTCTTTCTACGAAACTCTCCGAGAAAAGTTACAGTGGGCAGGAACGAGAGTTCACTATGAAGATAAAGAATAAAATTCTAATTAAGAACAATCATCAAAATTAAAACCTGACCAGAAGATTGCATAATACTTAATATTACAAAACGATAAGTTCAAACCAACAGCAAAACAGCATACCTTATCAATAGATGTGGCTTAAAAAACTTTTCCTAGTTGCCTTGACAGTAGTTACTGCTGTAGCGATTTTAGTTGGCTCAGCTAGCTCAGGACTGGCTCAACTAAATTACAATCCACTGCCCTATAATATTCAATTTGAAAATTCACAGATTTACACCGATCCTAATATTCCCAAAGCTCCTGTAGTAATTGATGGCAGAGCCATATTTGCTGTAGGTAAAATAGATGGTAATTCCGCAGGAGAAAGAGTTGCGGGGATTCATTTAGAATTACAGGAAGCAATTCAAGATGATAACTTTACTGGAGTAACAATTGAAGAGCAAGGCGGTCTTCCCGTACTGTATTTAGCATATCAGAGGCAGCCTGAGGATAATTTAGACTTAGGCCCTCAAAAGGTCAAAAGATACCTGTTTACCGTTACTAAAGAAGATACTATTGGTAGAAAGTCTATCCGAGAAACGGCAGTAGACCTACAGCAAGAAATAGAACGTGCGATCACCAGAGCCAAACAGGAAAGAAGCTCTGCCTATATTCAGCGTCAGGCAATTATTAGCTGTGTTTTACTGTTGTTGGCTTTGCTCGTTACAAGACTATTGAATCAGCTACAAACTTATCCCCTCAGAAAAGCGATTCAAAGGATCATTCCAGGATTAGCTAGTAATAGCAGTTCCCAACCTTCTAACCTAACTACTCTGTTTCGTCTTAAATTAGGTTTCGCTCGCTTTATTGTCTGGACTGTGACAATTTTCGTCATTTTTCGCCTTTTTCCCTATACGAGGCAGTGGCTATATTTTCTCTTCAGCATATTAGTTAGTACCTTTAATAAATCCATATTTAGTTTTGGTGGTAATGAATTTTCAATTATTAACCTGCTAGTTTTGCTGGGCTTGTTTGTTGGTTCGATTATTCTCAGCAATCACATAACTAATTTATTACGAACAAATGTCCTGCAAGCTACCAGAATGACCAGAGGTTCGCAGGAAATTATCACAATTATTACTAAATATGGTTTAATTTCTCTGGCTACAGTGGTTTTACTCCAGGCTTACGGGTTAAATCTTAGTTCTTTAGCCTTAATCGGTAGTGCGCTGGGTGTAGGTATTGGTTTTGGTTTCCAAGATATTGCTCGCAACTTTGCCAGCGGTATTGTCTTACTGTTTGAACGTTCAATTCAGGTAGGAGATTTTATTCAAATCGGGAGTCATTTAGGAGTGGTTGAAGAAGTTAGAACCCGTAGTATTGTTCTCAAAACCCTGGATCGTATTTCAATTATTGTGCCTAACTCGCGCTTATTAAGTGAGGAAGTAATCAACTGGAATCATCGCCGAAACATTACTCGCTTACATTTGCCTGTTGGAGTGGCATATGGTTCTGATGTAAAAAAAGTTAAATCAGCTTTGTTACAGGCAGCAGAAGAACATTTAGAAGTTTTGCGAAATCCATCACCCCAAGTATTTTTTACTGAATTTGGTGATAGTTCTCTTAACTTTGAATTACTCATTTGGACATCAGATCCTAGTCGTCAAGCACCCTTAAAAAGCGATCTTTATTTTCGGATTGAAGAAATTTTTAAACAACAGCAAATCGAAATTCCTTTTCCTCAAAGAGATGTCAATTTAAATTTAGAAGACCTACCAATCAAGCTTCCTCCACAATTGGAAGGACACCTGCTTTATTTGTTAAAAGGTTTAATTTCTAGTCAATATGCTAATAATAATCAAGTAAGAAGTAGCGGTACGACTCCACGTCCGCCAAAAAAGGACAAGAAAATTGAGTTTTAATCTAGAGCTATATTGGCAGGTTTGGCAGAAGCTTAATCAAAGCCAAATAATTGCTAAGCCAATTCCTTTAGCGGTTTTTGCTAGTATTCCCTCGACTAATAATAAACTTTGGGAATTAATCGATCGCGGAGTTGAATATCCCCTTGGCGCGATCGCCTTACAGCAAACCGCAGGCAAAGGACAGTGGGGACATAGTTGGGTTTCTGCAAACGGTGGACTATACCTCTCTATCGGTTTTGATTTGGATTTAGAACCCCATAATTATCCTCATTTAGTCATGGCAACAGTCTGGGGAGTTGCCACAGTTTTACGACATCATCAGCTACCAGTCACTATTAAATGGTCGAATGATTTAATCTTAGATCGGTGTAAATTGGGGGGTATAAAAATTGAGACGCGCAATAGTAAAAATAAAATATCCCAAGCTGTCGTAGGGGTAGGAATTAATTGGCGCAATGCTGTTCCTAATCTAGGAATTAATTTGGAGTCTTATTATCAAAATCATAATTTTAAAAGTATTAATTCTCTCGAAGAGTTAGCGGCTATTAGTGCTTACGGTATTGTCTTAGGATACCAAGATTATTTATCAGTTGGAATCGAAAAATTACTAGATAAATATCTAGCAATTTTTCATAATTTAGGTCAACAGGTCAATATTAATGGCTGTCCTGGTCAAGTAATAGGAGTAACTGCTCAAGGAAAATTAAAGGTCAAATTGCGCTCGCCTGGAGCAACTACCGAGATTGCTCTTGCTCCTGGACAAATTAGTCTGGGATATTAAACTATTAAAATTTCGCCCAGTCTACCAAGGTGCGATCGCGAAGCGCGACGCGAAGCTAGTCCTTTAGGGCATATCCTTTAAGGTACCCGAAGGGTAATCGCGCTTTCAAAATCAACTAAGAAAATCGAGGAAAATATTGTCCTTAAATAGGATGAGATTATCATTCTTTCCTATTAATGAATAAGAGTTGAAAACCGAGAATCTATCTTAGGGTATAGCAAACTTTATAACCTAAGTCGGTACTCCAAAATATAGCAATAAGTTTAGCCTGGTAGTAGATGCATTCCTCAAGAAGAAAATCGCTAAATAAAAACAGTTCAAACTAAAAGAGGAAAAACTATGTTTAATCTGTTGGCTAATGAACTTGCTTTTAACTTATACCAACTACCGCTAGAACTGGCACAATATACAATATTTGAAAAAGATTTAATGCCAGAAGAATCTTCGGTTCTCTTTTCTGGACCGCAATTTTTAGTAGCACTACTGGCTGGTGTGGTTATGGCATTTGCCTTCCAATTACTCTTAACTAATTTCACAGTCGCTGTTGGCGTTCCGATTCTAATTAGTGACGACGACGACGATGATGACGAACCAGATACTATAGGTGGAAAAGTTCGTAAAGCCGAAGCTAAAATCGGTCTTTGGGCATTAATTACAGGCACTCTTGCTTTATTCGGTGCTTGTTATTTAGCAGTCAAACTGAGTCTGATTTCCAGTGCGCCACTAGGCATAATTCTAGGCATAGTTATCTGGGCTACCTATTTTTCCCTAATCATGTGGTGGGGTTCATCAGCAGTCGGTTCTTTAATTGGTTCTTTAGTTAGTACCGCCACCTCTGGCTTACAAGGTCTTATGGGGACAGCAACTACTGCAATTGGTGCAAATGTTGCCAGAAAACAAGCAATTTCGACGGCTGAAGAGATTACTGCTGCGGTGCGTGAAGAATTAACTTCTGGTGTAACTCCTGAAAACCTAAATAAGTTTTTAGCCAGTTCTTTGGGTTCTCTAGAATTACCTTCCTTAAATATTCCAGAAATTCGCGATCAATTTGAAAAGCTACTGGGTGATGTAGATTTAGAAGCGATCGGCGATAATGGCGATTTGCTCAATAATATTAATCGTGAGACTTTGATCGATTTTGTTGGCAGTCGCAGCAACTTGTCTAAACAAGATCTTGACCGTGTTGCCGATGAATTAGAAGATGTTTGGCAACAAGTTCTCAATCGCCAAAATCCAACTGAGAAAATCATTAATTTAATCAAAGAAACCAATCCAGAAGAGTTAAATACAGAACAACTAAACGAGCGAATTCAGCAACTAGCTACAGCAGGAACTTCTGGCAATGGCAGACAAGGTAATGGCTTAGTCCGACAAGCTATTAAAACAGGCGTTGGTAAGGCTATACCGGCAGTAATGGAGAGAGTTAATCTCTCTGATGTGGATATAGACAAAATCTCCCGTCAATTAGAACAGCTTAAAGGGAAAGCTCAACAAGTAGATGTCGAGCAAATCATCGATCAGTTAGAAGGTTTGAGAAATAAGGCAAGCGAACAATTCGCCTCACCTTCTAATACGATTCAAACCGACATAGAAGATTACATCCTCAATTCCTTACCTTGGCAATTTAGCCATCGCAATCTGCTCGATGAATTCAAAGAAGTTATTTACGATCCCAATGCTAATCCTGGCAGCGTCAATAAACAATTGTCACAACTTAATAAAGAGTATTTTGTTTATTTACTGAAGCGACGCGGTGATTTCAGTCCATCGAGAATTGGCAACATTGCTAAAGACATGGAGCAAATACGCACAGAAGTTTTAGAAACTGTGCAAAACGCCGACAGCGAAGAACAATCTCAGGATTTACGTAGCAGAATTGAAAATTATTTGGGTTCTACTGGTAAAGAAGAACTAAATCCTGAAACGATGGAACAAGAATTTTCCACCTTACTCGAAGATCCAGAAGTAGGATTGGAAGATTTACAAAATCGCTTTGACCAATTCGATCGCGATACTCTGGTGCAGCTACTCAACCAAAGAGACGACATTAACGAAGAAGAAGCTAACAATATTGTTGGTCAACTTGAGCATACCCGCGATAATGTTTTAAATCGAGCCAGAGAATTGCAAGAACAAGCTCAAACCAACGCTCAAGAAGTAAGACAAAGAGTAGAAGACTATCTGCGTAACACGCAAAAAGAAGAACTCAATCCCGATGCGATCGAACAGGAATTACGGACGCTGCTAGAAGATCCACAAGCAGGATTTCAGGCTTTACGGATGCGAGTATCACAGTTCGATCGCGATACTTTGGTACAGCTATTATCACAGCGAGAAGATTTGAGCGAAGAACAAATTAACCAAATTATCGATCGCGCTGAATCTGTACGAGATAGTATTTTGCAAGCACCACAGCAGGTAAGTGAGCAAGCTAAACAACGCTATCAAGAAACAATCGGCTCGATTAGCGAATATCTGCGTAACACTAACCTAGAAGAACTCAATCCTGAAGGAATTCAGCAAGATTTGAGCAAATTACTCGATAATCCCCAAGAAGGAGCTAAAGCCTGGCGCGATCGCCTGTCTCAAGTAGATCGCGAAACTTTGGTGAAATTGCTATCTCAGCGAGAAGACTTGAGCGCAGAGCAAGCTAATCAAATTATCGATCGAGTAGAAGAGGCAATTCAAAATATTGTTCGTGCGCCACAACGCCTGGTACAACGAGCTACCAAACCAGTTTTGGACTTTGAAGCTAATCTGGAAAACTATCTGCGCAATACTGACAAAGAAGAACTTAATCCCGAAGGAATCAAGCGCGATCTGCAAATATTAATACAAGATCCGCGTGTGGGAATCGGTAGTTTAGGAGAACGAATTTCTCAATTTGATCGCGAAACTCTCGTTGCTGCACTCTCTCAACGTGAAGATATTTCTGAAGAAGAAGCCAATCAAATTGTCGATCGCATTGTATCGGTACGTGACTCAATCCAAGAGCAATTTCAGCAAATTCAACAGCAGTTGCAGTCTGTACTTGACAGTAGTTTCGGCAAAGTTCGCGACTACCTCAATTCCCTCGAACGTCCCGAACTTAACTATGAAGAGATTAAGCAAGACTTTACCCAAGTATTTGACGACCCCAAAGCAGGGTTTGAAGCTTTGCGCGATCGCTTATCCCAATTTGATCGCGATACTCTAATCTCTGTCTTAAGTTCTCGCGAAGACATTTCCGAAGAACAAGCTAATCAAATTGTTAATCGCATTGAAGAATCACGGGATAGCGTACTGCACCAAGCTGAACGTATCCAGCAAGAAACACAAAAACGCTTAAAAGCTATCAAAAAAGAAGCAAAAAGACAAGCTAAAGATACCAGAAAAGCTGTTACAGATGCAGCCTGGTGGTTATTTGGTGCTGCTTCCACTTCTTTAATAGCTAGTGCGATCGCTGGGTTCGTGGCTGTTAGCTATTAAATTCATTGCACAAGATAAGAAGCAAAAGAAAAAGAATATTGCTTCTTATCTAAACAATTAAAATAATTCTTTCCACGCTAAAGTATAAAATTAGCGTGGATTTTTTTGGATTGTTTGACGCTTTGAGTCAAAGACAGTCGCTAAACTTACCGCATACATATATGAATTGCAAAATAGAAAAGTATCAATAAAAGCGCAGGGAAATAAATGTAACTTTTAACTTTCAAAACAGCTTAACTTAGGGAAATTAATTAGCATGACTATGTATCCTGCCTTTCATTTAAGTTTTCCCGAACGAATGATACTAAAAACTAACCACAGACCTAAAAGACTGGCTACGGCGAATAAAACATTACTTAGAACCGAAACTTGAGTAGTCGCAGAACCAGCTGAAATAATTGCTGCCCCCATAATCAAAGAGCCAACTAAGACACTAAATGAAAGGCGATTAGCTGAAGCTTCGATGCTCAGAGCTAAGATATCAAGGCGAGGAATATTAACATTCCATTTGAGGGTTTCTGAGGTAATTCGATCTAACAGCAGTTCGACTAAACGAGGCGATCGCAATGAAAGACTTTTGAAGTCCAAACCGATGCGTAGTAAAGTTTCTGCTGGCCTTTCTCCTAAAAGCTGGCGGCGAAATACATCTGCCATTAAAGGTCTAATTTGGTCTAAAAGATTGACTTCAGGATAAAAACCCCTGGCAACACCTTCCAAATTAGCTAAAGTTTTGGCATATAGCCCCATGTTACTGGGCAGCCTGATTTTATTATTGCGGGATACCTGCAAAACTTCATAGATCACCTCGCTAAAGTTGATCTGTGAAATACTGCGATTATAATACTTGCGTAACATACTATCGTAGTCGTTAGTCAAGCGATTTAAATTAACCTGTTGACCACCTTCGGCTAATTCCAAGGTCAACTGACTACAGCGGCGACCATCAAGATCGACAATTGCTAGCAGCATTTCGGTTAAAATCTGTTGAGTACGGGGGTCTAAACGACCAATCATGCCACAATCTAAGAGGGCAATGCGACCATCCTGAAGATAAAAAATATTGCCTGGATGAGGGTCGGCATGGAAAAAACCATCTATATAAACCTGTTTAAAGAAAGCTCTAAATAAAACAGTAGTCAGTTCCAAACGCTGGGTAGCTTCATCTTGGTCTAGTCTGATTTCGGGTATTTTTGCTTCTAGTATTGGCACTCCTTCGAGCCATTCTAAAGTTAATAGTTTGGTAGTAGTTAGGTCGTTATACACCTGGGGAATAACCAGCTGTTGAGAATTAAACCACTTACTTCCTGTTAGATTATGGCGTAGCTGTTCAGTATATTCAGCTTCAGTGGTAAAGTCCAACTCTGCCTTGATGGCATTACTAAATTCTTCTGCCAAGCCCACCATATCAAAGTTTTTGCCGAATTCAGTTAGAGATACTAACTCTGCCAGGCTTCTGATTAAAGAAATATCTTGAGCAATTACAACATCAATTCCTGGACGCTGTACTTTTAGAGCCACTTTTTGCCCACTGGTTAATACGGCACGATATACCTGACCAATAGAACCGGCTGCGATCGCATTACGGTCAATATCGCTAAAAACAGCTTCTATGGGCTGAGATAGCTCGCTTCTAATTAAAACTTCTACCTCTGACCAGGAAACAGGAGGTACGTTGGCCTGGAGGTCGGTCAAAGTTTCTACATAGCGAGCAGGCAAAAGATCGGGGCGAGTCGAAAGTAACTGACCCAACTTGACGTATACAGGACCAAGCTCGATTAAGATTTTGCGTAAGACTTCAGGAGAAGGTAAGCGTGGTTCATCAGATTTGTTACCAGTTAACAACCCCCGCGCATAACCCCAGCCGTTACGAAATACTACTTCAGCAATTTCTCTCTGGCGAGAGGTGTTTTTAGTTAAAGCAAACATTTAGGTATAAAAATAGATAGTCTATTTCCTTAGTTATAACGCAGCAAAACGATCGCTTGCCTCAATTAAAGCTGCTTTAATTCCAGGTTCGGATACAGAATGACCTGCATCGGCGATTACAATCAACTCCGATTCTTGCCAAACTTGGTGTAGTTCCCAAGCGGTAATCATCGGACATACCACATCATATCGTCCCTGAACAATTACTGCTGGTAAATGACGAATGCGATCGACATTTTCGATTAATTGATTTTCGCGCTCAAAAAACCCTTTATTAACAAAATAATGACATTCGATACGGGCAAAAGCTTCGGCAAACGCTGCCATGCCAAAGCGTTGCTGGCTGACCACAGAAGGAATCAACTTGCTAGTGCTGGCTTCCCAAATAGACCAGGCGCAGGCAGCTTCAAGACGGATTTGACGGTTTTCACTGGTTAACCTTTGATAAAAAGCCGACAGTAAGTCATCTCTTTCTGCCAAAGGTATTGGCTTGAGATATTCTTGCCAAGCATCGGGATAAATATAATTTGCACCTTCTTGATAAAACCAGCGAATTTCTGAGGGGCGTAACATAAAGATTCCCCGTAAAATTAAACCTTTACAGCTATCAGGATGAGTCTGACTATAGGCTAAAGCCAAAGTGCTACCCCAGCTACCGCCAAATACTACCCACTTGGCAATATCAAGATGTTGTCGTAGCTTTTCAATGTCGCTAACTAAATCCCAGGTAGTGTTTTCTTTCAATTCAGCGTAAGGAGTGCTTTGTCCACAACCCCGTTGATCAAAAATTACGATGCGCCACCGCTGAGGGTCAAAATATTGTCGATACAGAGGAGAAATTCCTCCACCTGGTCCACCATGAAGAAAAACTACTGGTTTTCCCAAAAGATTACCAGATTCTTCGTAATAGATAGTGTGTAGTTCCGAGACTTTCAGCTTGCCGTGATTATAAGGTTCAATTGGCGGATACAAATCTCTCATTGATAATATTAAATATTATTTTTACGCTTTTTATAGTTAACTGAAGAAAATATAAGCGATAAAATCAATATTTTCAATTGACTTTTAACTCAAGCTTGGCGATCGCTCGAAGACTGCGGCTAACTTTCGATCCCACTGTTGTTGGTTTTTATGAGCATCCCGAATAAAAGGTGACCAGCGAATTAAATTAATTAGTAAATGATTGAGTAGAGAAACAGGAAAAAGCAGGGGACGAACAATATCTAAAAACAAAACGACGCGAATTTCGTCAGTTTTATTCCAGGCTTCGTGCAGATAAGAATCATCAAAAATGATAATTTTTCCCTCTGACCAATGACGCACTTCACGATCGACTCGGATACCACACTGTTCTCGATCTTGAGGAACTTTCAAAGCCAAGTGGCAACGTAATACTCCTTTATAAGGACCTCGATGTTCAAGAATGTGTTTGCCTGGCAGTAGAATCGAAAAAAAAGCTGTCTTTAATCCAGGAATTTGTTCGATAGTACGAGTGGTTTCAGGGCAGTAATCGCAATTTTGCTGCATTTTTACTCCATAGCCATAGAGAAAAAAAGTCTTCCAAAGATTATCTTTACTAATGTTGCGGCCTTGGTCAGGAGAAATATCTTGAAAGCGGGGCAGTAAATCGCTGTATTGTAGAATTACATCTAACTCATTTCTAATAGCTTGGCAGTTTTGCTCTAGAGTTGACGCCCAACTAAATTGCTCCCCTGCCAAAAAGGCAGTATTTGGTACTAGAGAATAATGAGCGATAATTTTTTCCAATCCCCAGACTATATTTTTGCCGATCTTGGTGACTAATATTTCCCTAATTTTTGCTGGAGAGACTTTAATCATCTTCATGGCTAAAAAACTAGTTTCGCCTAGATACTCTTTTGTAAAGAGACCATCTTATCAAATTATTTTTCTCTAAGCAGACTAATCTAAAGAATGATTGCGACAAATGGTGATAAAAGTGCGATCGCCAGTCACAGATTACTCTATTCAAACCCCAAATCTTTTCCTGTACCGGCATGAACCTGAGCTAGCTTTTGATAATTACGAGCGTGTTCTAATAGTTCTAGAGCTTGTTGGTGGCTAACGTCCTTAACCTTACGAGCTGGGATACCGATAACTAGCGATCGCGCAGGAACATCTTTAGTTACAACGCTACCTGCACCGACAATGCTACCTGCACCTACGGTTACCCCATCGAGAATTATTGCACCGATGCCAATTAAACACCCAGTTTCTATATGAGCCGAGTGAATTACTGCACGATGACCTACCGTGACAAAATCTTCCACAATAGTTGGCTTACCAGGATCGCCATGCAACACAGCACCATCTTGAATGTTGCTACATTTGCCGATCGCAATTTGCTCGACATCTCCTCTAACTACTGCTCCATACCAAACGCTAGAACCTTCGGCTAAAGAAACGTTGCCCATCACGGTGGCATTAGCAGCCACAAAAGCCGTATGGGATAAATCTGGAATAGACCAATAAGAATCAAGAGATTGAGCCATGATTTAGAATAAGCTATCTAACGATATCAAGATAATTAAGCTTAATAAGATTTAGCCGTGTTATAAGGAAAAAGAACCCAGTTTATAATATATGGATTTAGCTCTACAATACCCTGTTTTTGGTCCCGAAATTGTTTGCCCTCACTGCCGGCAGACAATTCCTGCTCTCACTCTGACTGATACTTATCTCTGTAGCCGTCATGGTGCTTTTGAAGCCGATCCTAAAATTCAAGAATTGATTCATCTTCCTTCTGGTAGACGCTGGCGACGCTGGAAAAATCAATGGTATCGTCAGCATACTCATCCTGACGGGATTCGATTTGAAATTCATGAAGCTTTAGATGCTTTGTATACCGAAGGTTATCGCGCCACTAAAGTAATTATTGCCAGTCGTTATCGAGATTTAGTCAGTTCCTACTTGGGACGTAGTCATCCCTGGCGAGAAACCCCAGAGTTCAAATCTCCTAAACTTTATGGATTGCCCATCAGCTTTAGCCCAGAAGAGAATCATGAACCCTATTGGGAAATAATTAATTTTATTTTAGAAAAAGAGCCAGGAGTCCCGCGCCACTATCCCTATCGTTTTTTGTTTGAATAATAAATATAGCTAAATTTTACTTGAGTTTGAGATGCTGCACCATGCTTCAATTCGCACCGCAGATATTCATCGGGCGATCGCTTTTTATGAACAGTTAGGTTTTACTGTTAAAGAGCGTTTTACTACGGGATATACTCTAGCCTGCTGGATGACGGGATTAGGAGGCAGAATTGAATTAATTCAAATTCCTGAGCCAAAACCTGCACCTGATGCTTTTAATGATGAACATTATGTCGGCTACTATCACTTGTCTTTCGACTTGACTGATTCAACCTCAGACTTAACTAGTTGGCTCAAAAAACTGGAGCAAAACATTACCAACCTGAAAGAAAGCGATCCTCAGAAGCTGACTCCGCTCAAAATTCTGCTGCCACCCGAACAACAGATAATTGGCGATCGCATTTACGAAGTATCTTTCATTGCCGATGCAGACGGCTTACCCCTAGAGCTGATCCGCGTTCTAAATTAAGTGCTGACAGCAAACCAAATTCGGTCTGGACAGTTAAAGCCTCTAGCTAAAAGCTCGCCAATTTATCCTCAACGTTTTCTAAAGACAACTAAAAGATTTTTCTCAAACTCCGATTTAGATGTCTAGACTTGAGGATGATGTCATTAATTGTTGGAACAGGCTAAATTAACCAAGTCAAGCCAAGTCTTGTCAATCTTTGGCAGGATACTATTAACAATTAATATTGAGCTGATAACAAGGAGTTTTAATGCTAGAGCTATACCAATTTGAGCTATCTCAGTATTCAGAAAAAGTTCGCCTCATTCTCGATTACAAACAGCTAGAATATCGCAAAATTGAAGTTACTCCTGGAGTGGGTCAAATCGAATTATTGCAAAAGTCTGGCAGTCGTCAAGTTCCAGTACTTAAAGATGGCGGTACTTATGTTGCTGACTCTACAGCAATTGCTTTATACCTGGAGCGAAAATATCCTGAACGACCGATTATACCTACAGACTCTTTGGCAAAAGGGCAGTGTTTGCTGATGGAAGAATGGGCAGATGTCTCCATTGGTGCTTTGGGGCGTAAAGCGTTTATCGGTGCATTAAATCAAAATCAAAATTTTCGGACTTCTCTATTACCTGCAAATACTCCAGATTTAGTAAAAACCGCAATCGGAGCTATTCCTGGCGAAGTTTTGGACGTGCTAGGTACAGGAATCGGCTTTGGCGGTGATGCAGTAAAAGAAGCCAAAAAAAGCCTGACGCAAGATTTAGAGGCTTTATGCTTAATTTTGCAAAACCAGCCTTATTTAACTGGAGACACTCCAACCTTAGCTGATTTAGCCGTGGCAGGGCTAAGCATATTATTAAAGTTTCCCTCAGGTTCTTATCTTAATATCCCCGATCCTCTCAAGGGTAAAGGGATTCCTGGACTAGCCGATAATATTACCTTTGAACCATTTTTCGCTTGGCGCGATCGCCTTTATGCCGATTTCCGTCAGGGGTCTAGTTTTCCTCCTAGTGGGGGTAGTTCCTCTGCACCAACTTCAATCAGTATTGATTAAACTGATTAAACCAAAATTATTGAACATTTCAGGGGTGTCGATCTAGAACACCTCTTTTTTTGTTGCGCTAATTTTGCTATAGTCTGATTCGGCAATTATTTATTGGCGATCGCAAAACTAACAACTATTAACACAACCAAGCGTCTTGGTGAGCATATAGTATACTGCTGTATATCGTACTTATTTCCAAAATATAATAATTATAATAATACTGTAGTATTATCGGTGACATTGCTTTTTCGGTAACTTTCACCACTCAACGGATACCCAATATAAGCTATTTTCAGAATATATTAATCTTAAAATTTATTTACCAAAGCCAATGACAGCGACATTCTGCGAATATAAGCCAGGTTTAGAAGGCATACCTGCTACAAAATCTAGTATTAGTTTTGTTGACGGTCAAAAAGGAATTTTAGAGTATCGCGGTATTGCGATCGAAGAGTTAGCTAAAAGGGGTAGTTTTTTAGAAACAGCCTACCTACTGATTTGGGGTAAGTTACCTAGCGAACAACAGCTTAAAGAATTTGAAATTAATATTTTGTATCATCGCCGCATTAAATATCGTATTCGGGACATGATGAAATGTTTTCCTGAGTCTGGACATCCGATGGATGCTTTGCAAACTTCAGCAGCAGCATTAGGCTTATTTTATGCTCGTCGGGCTTTGGATGACCCTGAATATATCAGAAGAGCAGTAGTACGTATTTTGGCAAAAATTCCCACAATGGTAGCGGCATTTCATCAAATGCGACGGGGAAACGATGCGATTACCCCTAATGATGATTTAGATTATGCGACCAACTTTTTGTATATGCTTACCGAAAGAAAACCCCATCCTTTGGAAGCAAAAATCTTCGATGTCTGTCTGACGCTACACGCAGAACATACCATTAATGCCTCAACCTTTTCAGCCATGGTAACTGCTTCTACGCTGACCGATCCTTATGCTGTAGTTGCTTCGGCTGTAGGAACTTTAGCAGGTCCACTTCACGGAGGGGCAAACGAAGAAGTATTATTGATGTTAGAAAATATTGGCTCGGTAAAAGATGTTCGGCCTTATATAGAAAATTTAATTGCCAATAAGCAAAAAATTATGGGCTTTGGGCATCGCGTCTACAAAGTTAAAGACCCTAGAGCTAAGATTTTACAAGGGTTAGCCGAAGAACTATTCGATCAAACAGGACACGATCATTACTACGATCTTGCTTTGGAATTAGAAAGAGTTATTGAAGCAAAATTAGGACAAAGAGGAATTTATCCTAACGTTGATTTCTATTCTGGCTTGGTATATCGAAAACTAGGAATTCCTACCGATTTATTTACGCCAATTTTTGCGATCGCTCGCGTCGCAGGCTGGTTGGCACACTGGAAAGAACAGTTAGCCGTAAACCGCATCTTCCGCCCAACTCAAATTTATACAGGAGAACATAATGCTCCTTACATTCCGATGGAAGAAAGGTAATGAGAAAGATTGAGAATGAGGGATAAGAAGTAAGGGCTAGATAAAGGCAAAACTCCTTTGCTTTCTGGCATTCAAGACTGAGGAGTCAGATTTTTGCCACCAAATATCAGAAATATAATTGGCATCAATAGTAAATCATTTTCACTGACCTGATAATTCAAAATTCATCCCTGTAATGGTTGGTTTCATCAGAAAAAGTTGTTAATATTTGTAGCATGGCAAATTCAAGGCTACAGAAACTAGGCAACTACCTTCGTCCCCACTGGCGAACGGTTTTATGGGGAACAGTCGCTCTCGTAATTGTAAATGCGTTGGGAGTTTATATTCCTCTATTAATTCGAGACAGTATTGACCAGCTACAGGGAGAATTTAGCTTCAATCAGCTGTCGCGTACTGCATTATGGTTGCTGGTTTTGTCAGCTATTATGTGGACTTTTCGGATGCTATCCCGTACCTCAATTTTTGGTGTAGGAAGACAAGTAGAGTTCGATCTCAAGCAAAGAATTTTTCAACATTTACTAACCATAGAGCCAGGATATTTCTCTAACAACACATCGGGAGATTTAATTAATCGCGCTACTAGTGATGTCGATAATATCCGCCGTTTGGTAGGATTTGCGGTGTTGAGCTTTATCAATATAATTTTTGCCTATGCCTTTACTCTTCCTGCGATGCTGAGGATTCATGTTCGGCTTACCATATTGGCGATAGCCGTGTATCCAGTGATGCTAATTACAGTCCAGCTATTTAGCGGTAAATTACGTCATTATCAGGCAGAAATTCAAGAAAAACTTTCAGATCTCAGTGAGCTAATCCAAGAAGATATGAGCGGCATGGCTCTAATTAGGATTTATGCCCAGGAAAATCAAGAAAGAGAGGCATTCAAGCAAAAAAATCAGAAGTTGTTAGAGGCAAACCTCAAGTTAGCCAAAATTAGAAATCTGCTTTTTCCCATTATTGAAGGAATTTCCTATGTCAGCCTCTTAATTCTTTTATGGCAGGGTACAGCAGCGATCGCCAGCGGTCAAATTACCGTGGGTGACTTTATTGCTTTAGTTTTATTTGTCGAAAGATTAGTTTTCCCTACCGCCTTACTAGGGTTTACAATCACCGCTTATCAACAGGGAGAAGTCAGTATAGATCGGGTTGAGTCCATTACCAAAGCCGAACCCAAAATTAAAAATAGTTCTAATCCGATTGTCCTGCCTTTAGAAGATATTAAGGGAGAAATTACGGCGCGCCACCTTACCTATACTTATCCAGGTTCTCATACTCCAGCTCTGTATGATGTCAACTTTAACATCAAGCCAGGAGAAACCGTTGCGATCGTAGGTTCGATTGGTTCAGGTAAGTCTACTCTTGCTAACGCCATTCCTCGCTTGCTGAATATACCAGCCGGAGAACTATTTTGTGATGATTGCGACGTCACTAAGCTAGATCTCGCTTCTCTGAGAAAAGCGATCGCCTATGTACCCCAAGATAGCTTTTTATTCAGCACCACGATTAAAAACAATATCCGCTATGGCGAGCCATTAAGCGAAAGTACGGAAGTTGAGCAAGTAGCCAAACAAGCACAAATTCACCCAGAAATTCTGACTTTCCCCCAAGAATATGAAACTTTAGTTGGAGAAAGGGGGATTACTCTTTCTGGCGGACAAAGACAGCGAACTTCCCTAGCTAGAGCCTTGTTAGCAGAAGCCAAAGTACTGATTTTAGACGATGCCCTTTCCAGCGTCGATAACGAAACTGCTACCAAAATTTTAGATAGCCTATCTCCGACAAGAGCTAAAAAAACCGTCATCTTTATTTCCCATCAACTATCCGCAGCAGCCACCTGCGATCGCATTTTAGTTATGGATGAAGGCAAGATTGTCCAAGATGGAACTCATGAAATTCTACTGCAAGAAGCGGGACTATATAAATCTCTGTGGGAACAACACCAACTAAAAGAGGTCTTAAATTAAAACATTACTAGTCTGAAATATGAGCGCGATCGTTGAATTACTATAGCTTTTGGCTCTCAGCTCTTAGATTTTTGCTTTTTATATCTTGATTCAGCAAGCTTTGTCGTGAACACCAAAAAATCATTCCAACTTATTACTTCATTTAATCCACATCTATTTAATCTCTACCGGAGTTGAGTTAATGGGTAAGTCTGGTTTTGCTCTGGTTTATCATCCCGATTATGTTGCCCCACTGCCCGATGCCCATCGCTTTCCCATGCCCAAGTTTAAGATTCTACGAGACTTACTGCTCAAAGATGGGGTAGTTGAACCAGAACAGATCCAGCAGCCAGAATTACCCGATTTAGAATTAATTCAGCTAGTTCATACCCCCACATACGTTCGGGCATACTGCGAAGGAACATTAGAATCTAAAGCCCAGCGTCGTATTGGTTTACCCTGGAGTTTAGCCTTAGCTCATCGTACCCGTATTGCCATCGGTGGAACTATACTCGCTGCTAAATTAGCTCTCGAATATGGCTGCGCTTGTAATACCGCAGGAGGAACACACCACGCTTTTCCTAGTTATGGTTCTGGTTTTTGTATCTTTAATGATTTAGCGATCGCCTCTCGCGTACTGCAACATCAGGGATTAGTCCACAAAATTTTAATTATCGATTGTGATGTACACCAAGGAGATGGTACAGCCTATATCTTTCAAAATGATGACAGCGTATTTACCTTTTCCATGCACTGTGAAGCAAATTTCCCTAGCAAAAAACAGCAGAGCGATCTTGATGTTCCTTTACCCATTGGTCTAGATGATGATGGTTATTTACAAATACTAGCCAATCATTTGTCAGATTTACTGAGTCAAGTAAAACCAGAGCTAGTATTATTTGATGCAGGAGTTGATACTCATGTAAGCGATCGCTTAGGTAAGCTATCTCTCACTGACTGGGGCATATATCGACGAGAAAGAATGGTTCTTAGTACCTGTAAAGCTGGGGGGTATCCCGTTGCTAGCGTAATTGGTGGTGGCTATGGTAAAGATATGTCTGCGCTAGTTTATCGCCATTCCTTACTGCATCGTGCAGCGCAAGAAGTTTTTCCCTAAGATGCTTAAAAATCTCCATAATTGTTCGTTACAAAAAACCATATAACTTTATTATTTCAATACACTATTGCACGAGAATTGCACAGAAACTTTGATTGAATAAGTTTAGTCAAAAGCCACTGAATCTCCTAACTTGAAAGTTTCAACTGGTGTTGAGCAGAGTCGATCTAAACTTAACAAAGCATTGAGCTTTGGGATTAACTATCTGTACTTCTGATGAAAGTTAGGAATCAGTTTTTATATAGCAATTTTGTGCAACTAAATATCTAGGAGAAATATTGATGTTTGACGCATTTACTCGGGTAATTTCTCAAGCTGACGCTAGAGGTGATTATATCAATCAAGGTCAGTTTGATGCTCTTAAAAATATGGTAGCAGAAAGCAATAAACGCATGGATGTGGTAAACCGCATCACTGGTAATTCTTCAGCTATTGTCGCTAATGCTGCTCGTGTTTTGTTTGCCGAACAGCCTCAGTTAATTGCCCCTGGCGGTAACGCTTATACCAACCGTCGAATGGCTGCTTGTTTACGAGACATGGAAATTATTTTACGCTATGTCACCTACGCTACTTTTTCTGGCGATGGCAGTGTTTTAGAAGACCGTTGCTTAAATGGTTTACGTGAAACTTATGTAGCTTTGGGAGTTCCTGGTGGTTCTGTGGCGGAAGCTGTGAACAAAATGAAAGCTGCTGCGATCGCTCTTGCTAATGATAAAAATGGCGTAACTCAAGGAGATTGTAGTTCCTTGATGTCAGAAGTATCCAGTTACTTCGATCGCGCTGCTGCTGCTGTAGGCTAGTTTGCTTCTGCCCAGTTTCATTTTTTGGTTAAACATAAACATTGTAAAAATTTAAAGCAAGAGGTATTTTACCCATGAAAACTCCCATTACTGAAGCAGTATCCGCTGCCGATTCTCAAGGTCGTTTTTTAAGCAGTAGCGAAATTCAAACTGCATTTGGTCGTTTTCGCCAAGCTAACGCTTCTTTAGAAGCTGCTCAAGCATTAACTAGACAAGCCGATAGTTTAGTTAACGGTGCGGCACAAGCCGTGTACACTAAGTTTCCCTACACTACTCAGATGCAGGGACCAAACTATGCTTCTACTCCCGAAGGTAAAGCTAAGTGCGCTCGCGACATTGGTTACTACTTGCGCATGATCACCTATTGTTTGGTTGCTGGTGGTACTGGTCCTATGGATGACTATTTAATTGCTGGAGTTGCTGAAATCAACTCTACTTTTGAATTATCTCCTAGCTGGTATGTAGAGGCTCTCAAATATATCAAAAATAATCATGGTTTAAGTGGCGATCCTGCGGTAGAAGCTAACTCTTATATCGAGTACGCGATTAACGCTCTTAGCTAGATCTTTTCTTAAAGCTCGAAATCGCAGGTGACTATTAGGCTGGTTTTGGTTTAATGGTTGGCTGTAATTTCGAGCAATTTTTTTAACATAACAATCAAAAAAATTAGGAGTATAACCAGTGGCAATTACAGCAGCATCACGGTTGGGAATCTCTGCCTTTGACGATACCAATACAGTGGAACTGCGTCCTAACTGGAGTAAAGAGGATGCAAAAAGAGCGATCTCCGCAGTCTATCGACAAATTTTAGGTAATGACTACCTGATGAACTCAGAACGTCTGGTTAGTGCCGAATCCTTATTGGCCGATGGTTCGATCTCAGTCCGTGAATTTGTTAGGGCGGTAGCCAAGTCAGAATTATATAAAGCAAAATTCTTTTATAACAACTATCATCCCCGCACCATTGAATTGAACTTCAAGCATCTTCTCGGTCGTGCGCCTTACGATGAATCAGAAATTGTAACCCATTTAGATCTGTATCAGAATCATGGCTTTGAAGCCGATATTGATTCTTATATCGATTCTGAAGAATACGTGCATAACTTTGGCGAAAATATTGTGCCTTTCTATCGCGGTTTTTCAACCCAAACAGGACAAAAAACTGTGGGTTTCACCCGTATGTTTCAACTATATCAGGGTTATGCTAATAGCGATCGCGCCCAAGGAAACACGGGTAGCCCGCGCCTGACCTACGATTTGGCTCGTAATATGGCAACTCCCGTGCGTCTTCCAGGGGGGAATGGTTCTCTGTCGGGGACTACCACTACCGAACGGGGCGATCTATATCGCTTGCGGGTAACTAAGAGAGGAATTGGACGCGCTCCTCAAATACGTCGTAGTTTGCAAGAATATGTCGTTCCTTACGAAAGACTTTCGGAGACACTACAAAAGCTCAATAAACAAGGTAGTCGAATTCTTAGTATTACGAGTGCTTGATTAGCTTTTAGCTTCTTGGCTTCTTGACGAAGTTGTTCATGGGGGAAACCCCCGCCCTCGACAGTTCCTTCAACGCGGGTTCCCCGCGCAACGGACTGTCTCGCAAGACCACACTTCGTCGCTTTTAGCTCTTAGCTCTTAGCTTTACTGTGACTCCTCATCATACCGATCAAGATACATATTTATAATTAGGAGAATAACAAGTGGCAATTACCACAGCAGCCTCTCGTTTGGGAGTTTCTGCTTTTAGCGATCGCGAACCTCTAGAATTACGTCCCAACTGGACACAAGACGAAGCAAAAGCGGTAATTAATGCCGTTTATCGTCAAGTTTTGGGCAACGATTACATTATGCAGTCCGAGCGTCTGACATCGACAGAATCTTTACTGTGCAATGGTTCGCTTACCGTACGAGACTTCGTACGGGCGGTAGCTAAATCAGAACTCTATAAAACTAAATTTCTGTATGACAATTTTCAAACCAGAGTAATTGAGTTAAACCTCAAGCATTTATTAGGGCGAGCAGCCTATGACGAATCTGAGGTAATTTATCACCTGGATCTGTATCAGAACAAAGGCTTTGAAGCCGACATCGATTCTTATATCGACTCAGCAGAATACGAAGCCAACTTCGGTGACTATATCGTTCCCTACTATAGGGGTTTTACGACCCAAACCCAACAAAAAACCGTCGGTTTTACCCGAATGTTCCAACTCTATCGGGGATATGCCAACAGCGATCGCTCTCAAATCGCAGGAAAACCATCTCGCTTGGCAAAAGATTTGGCTCAAAATGGTGCTTCAGCGGTAGTAGCACCCTCTGGAGGAAGTGAAGGTTGGGCTTATCAAGAGTCTAATAAAGGGGTAACGCCAGATCGGGCTTTTAGAACAGCTAATCGGGATAATCGGATCTATCGGATTGAAATATCCGCGATGAATTTGCCTAGATATCCCAAGGTACGTCGGGTTAGCCGAGCTATTTTAGTACCCTACGATAAGCTCACGCCAACTCTGAAAAAAATCAACAAAATGGGTGGCAAGGTTGCCAGCGTTACTTTAGCTTAAAGGATTTGAGAAAATGTTAGGAAAATCAGTAATTAGCGGTCGTTCCAGTTCTCCTTCAAAAAATCGCGCCTTTGTTTACGAAGTGACAGGATTGAAGCAAAACCTAGAAAACGATAGCAATAGCTATGCTCTTCGTACTAGTAGTAGTGTGTTTATTTCTGTTCCTTATAATCGGATGAACGAAGAAATGCAGCGTATTGGCAAAATGGGAGGAACGATTGTCAGTATTCAATCTCTAGATGATTTTGAACAAACTCGGACAAATAGGCCTCAAGAAACTAAAGCCAAGCAAAAAGAAAGTGAAGTTTCTCCAGCAGATCGAGATTAATTTTGAGGGTTCAAAGTAATTGAAGGTTAGCTCGACTAATTATAGGAGCTTTTATGGATAAAGCTCCTACGAATTAATAGTTATGAATTTTGTAAGCTAAACAAGCCAATGGTTGCCATATTTAAATCTTCTCTGAGAGAACGTCAACACTATTTGATTCAACAGTTGGCAAACTGTATTGAAGAACACTGGATACGACACTTAGATCTTTCTCCCTATAATATTCCTGATGACTTGGGTTACGTCGAGGGAAATCTGCAACAAGAGAAGTTAATTATCGAAAATCGCTGCTATCAAACAACTCAATTTCGCAAGTTACATTTAGAGTTGGCTCAAGTCGGCGATCGCCTGGATATTCTGCACTGTGTCATGTTCCCCCGCACTAACTACGATCTACCTATATTTGGCGTAGATTTGGTGGGAAGTCAGGCTGGTATCGCAGCAGCAATTGTCGATCTGTCTCCTGTCAATCGTAATCGCACTCTAGCTCCTGCTTACAGTCAAAATCTAGCTAATCTACCCCAGATTAATTTTACTCGACCTCGTGCTTTACCTCCATGGGGCAATATTTTCTCTGAATTTTGTTTATTTATTCAGCCCCAAAATAACTACGAAGAAAAGCTATTTTTAAAGCGAGTTCTGCAATATTTAACTCTGCACTGTAGCATTGCCGTAGCAAGTTTTGCTGTCTTAGCTCAAGAGGCGCAAATTTTATCGGGACAACGTTATTACTGCGATCGACAGCAGCAAAATGATAAAACCCGCAGAGTATTAGAAAAATCTATGGGTAAAGCCTGGGCAGATCGTTACGTAACTCAAATGCTGTTTGATTGTCCCTAAATTATTTGTTTGGTTAATTTTAGTGTCGCCTTGATATAACAAAATTTAATTCAAGTTAAACTTATTTTAATAAAAATAATTATAAAAAAATAATTACAAATTTAATCATGGCGGGAGTAAAAAAATCTCCAACCAAAAAGTCATTATTTGAGGCAGTATTTAAACATTCCTTAGAAGCGATCGCTATCGTCGATCAAAAGGGACGCATGGTGGAAGTTAATCCAGCTGCTTGTAAATTATTTGCTGGAACTAAAAAGAAACTTATTGGTAAATTGCTCGACGATTTCCTAATGTCTCCCCTAGATTGGCAAAAGAGTCGAGAGCGAGCAGAAATTCAAATTAAACAATCAGAGGGAGAAATTAAGACTGTTGAGTATAGTCAAGTTAAAGATTTCTTGCCCAACCAGAATTTGCTGCTTTTGAGAGATATTACTGATTTTCAATTACAGGCAGCAGCAGAGCTATTTGCTGAGGTTACCCTGAAAATTCGTCAGTCTCTACAGCTCAAAGAAATTCTGCAAACTGCTGTTACTGAAGTACAAAGAATTTTAAAAGCCGATCGCGTATTAATTTATCAAGTTTTTAGCAATGGTACAGGGATGCCCATTAACGAGGCTGTGTTACCAGATTTTAAGCCAATTTTGGGTGTAGAGTTTCCTGCAGAAGTATTCCCCGAAGATTATCGTCAATTGTATACCAAAGGTAGAGTCAAGGCGATCGCTGATGTTCATGCCACCGATGCAGGTTTAGCGGAATGCTTGATTGAGTTTATGGACGAATGGATGGTTAAAGCCAAGTTAGTAGTTCCAATTCTGCAAAATTTTCAATCTCAAACTGACACTGATAGCGATCGCCTTTGGGGTTTGCTCATTGCCCATCAATGTCAAACAACTAGACAGTGGACAGACTTTGAACAAGAATTGATGCAACAATTAGCCGATCAAATTGGTATTGCCTTGTCTCAAGCCGAATTATTAGAAAATTTAGAGAAAATAGTTGCCGAACGTACCGTTAAACTGAGACAAGAAATTAGCGAGCGCGCTAAAGTAGAAGCGGCATTGCGCCACAGTGAAGAACAAATGCGCTTGATTGCTAATGGGTTGCCTGTTCTGATTGCTTATGTGGACAAGCAGCAGCATTATCGCTTTAACAACGAAGCTTACCAAACTTGGCTGGGACTCGATCCTTCAGCAATTTATGATCGTCATCTTTTGCAGGTTCACGGGATAGAAGAGTATCAGCAAATTCAAGCTTATGTTGAGATAGCACTCATGGGAGAAACAGTCACTTACGAGCGAGACTTAATCTTACAAGATGGATGTGTGCATTCATTAAGCGTTACCTATATTCCACATCTCCAAGAACAGAAAAAAATTCAAGGATTCTTTGCTCTGACTAGCGATATTAGCGATCGCAAAGCCATCGAACGGATGAAAGATGAATTTATTTCCGTCGTTAGCCACGAGCTACGTACACCCTTAACTTCAATTCACAGTTCTCTAAAAATTCTGTCAACTGGCAAGCTAGGCAGTCTTTCTTGTCAGGGAAAGCGGATGCTCAAAATTGCCGACGAACAGACTGAGCGACTAGTTCATCTAGTCAATAATGTTCTCGATCTTCAGAGAATTCAATCAGGCAAAATCACCATGAATAAACAAGCTTGTCAAGCTAAAGAATTGATGGTTGAAACTGTCCAAGCCATGAAAACCTTAGCTCAAGAACAGGGAATTCAGCTATCAGTAAAATCAAGTAATTTTGTTGTTTGGGCAGATCGAGATTATATCCTCCAAACTTTGACTAATCTTGTGAGCAATGCAATTAAGTTTTCTCCTCGTAATAGTACCGTGGTTTTGTCAGCAGTCATAAATTCCCAGAAAAAACGCAACGGTAAGCATCAATCAATTTCTTACATCACCTTTACGGTTGAGGATGGCGGACAAGGTATTCCTCAAGATCGCTTAGAAACAATCTTTGAGCGATTTCAACAGGTAGACTCATCTGATTCTCGTAAAAAAGGAGGCACTGGTTTAGGCTTGGCTATTTGTCGTCAGATTGTAGAAGGACATGGCGGTCAAATTTGGGCAGAAAGTTGTTTAGAACAGGGGAGTACGTTTTATTTCACCTTACCCGAACTCATGCAAGTAGAGGGCGATCGTCATGACTAAAAAAAATATTTTGCTCATTGATGATGAAGAAACTATTCAAGAGGTAGTTCAAGTAGGAATTGAGATTGAAGCTGGCTGGCAAGTAGCGACTGCTTCTTCAGGTTTAGCCGGAATTGATCTAGCCCAAAACCATCGGCCCGACGCAATTTTGCTGGATGTCATGATGCCCAATCTCGATGGGATTGATACCTTGTCACGCTTAAAAAGTAACAATAAAACCAGTAATATTCCCGTAATTTTTTTAACTGCTAAAGCTCAAGCTGAGGAAAAAAAACAGTTTCAAAATTTAGGAGTAGTCGATGTTATTACCAAACCCTTTAATTCCATGACTCTTGCTAGTCAAATAGCTAAAATACTGGGCTGGGAACTGTAGTAAATCTATTGTTCAATTTAACTTGGTAGAAATGAAAATATTATTAGTTGAAGACGATCAAATTTTAATTGAACTGTTAACCAAAACTCTATCCCAACAGAGCTATGCGATCGATGTAGCAACCGATGGCGAACAGGGCTGGATTTATGGTTCTACCTATACTTATGATTTAATGATTCTCGACTGGTATTTGCCCAAGCTTGATGGACTTGAATTGTGTCAACGTTTTCGCGCTCATGATTATGACACTCCAATCATCTTGTTGACATCTCGTGGTGGTAGTCAAAACAAAATTAAAGGTCTTGATGCTGGTGCAGATGATTATATCTGTAAACCTTTTGATGTTGAAGAATTAGCTGCCCGTATTCGAGCTTTGTTACGTCGACTGAACTGTGATTTTTTGCCTATATTGAGTTGGGGAAATTTACAGCTAAATCCTTGCAGTACTGAAATTACTTATCAAGGGCAATCGTTATTTTTAACTGCTAAAGAATATCGATTGCTAGAGCTATTTCTGCGTCATAGTCAAGAAATTTTAGGTGTGGAAGACATTATCGACCATTTATGGTCATCTACAGAATATCCAGCGATCGCCACCGTCCGTTCTCATTTGCGACGTTTACGTCACAAGTTAAAGCAAGCTGGTTTTCCCGATGATTTGATTACTACAGTTAGGGGACGGGGTTATTGTCTTAAACCTTTTCCCCAAGATCGCGATCATGAAACTAGTGCACCCGTTGAGCCTATTAATCAAGGGAGAAATCCAGACACTAAACTTAATCATAGATCGCAACATCTAACCGCTCTAACTTCTATTTGGTCAAAATACCAGTCCAAAAGAGAACAACAACTAGCAACTTTAGGAGCAGCAATCGACTCATTAAAAGTTGGCAATCTAGATGTCGGCGATCGCCTCTCAGCGATTGTGGTTGCCCATAGTTTGGCAGGAAATTTAGGACAATTTGGTCTAGATCTCGCTTCTGGGTTAGCTCAAGAAATAGAACAACTGCTGCAAAGATATCTCAGTCATAATTCAGCAGAATTACTATTGTTATCTGATAAATTAAAAGCTTTAAAGCAAGAATTAGCCAGGAAACAAAGTATTGTTGGTCAAATATCTAAAAAAATAGCAGAAAATTCTCTTTTCTTGTTGATTATTAGTAACGATAGCAACTTTGCTCAACAGTTAATTCCCGAAGCAACTGACCGAGGCATCCGCACCAAGGTAATGCCAACTCCAGAACAAGTTACCAATTGGCTAGAAACAAAACAAACTCAAAATGAGCAACTCCCCGATGCTGTATTGCTCAAAGTAACCTTCGCGGATAATGTTACTCAATCTCCTAGTACCCAAAAATATTTAACCTTAATTGCCGAATTCAAATTACTAACACCATCAATACCAGTTATTGTCATTGCCGATCGCGATCGCTTCCAAGATCGTTTACTCGTAGCAAGACATGGAGGCAAATTTTATCTTACTCAACCAATTAATTCCCAGCAAATTATTGCTGTATGTCAAAAAGCAGCACAATACTCATCTTTTGGGAAAAAGATCATGATTGTCGATGACGACACAGAATTATTGAGGGTGTTACCAACTTTACTAAAACCTTGGGGATTCAAACTTACTACCCTAGACGATCCGCGACAATTTTGGGATGTACTTCAAGCCGTTGTTCCCGATCTGTTGGTGTTGGACATAGAAATGCCACACCTTAGCGGTATTGAACTGTGCAAAGTTCTACGAACTCATCCTTACTGGCATAAGCTACCAGTTCTATTTCTCAGTATTCATCATGACGACGCTTTGTCGACTGAAGTATTTGCTAGCGGAGCCAATGATTTTGTCAATAAACCAGTTCTTGCTCAACAACTTGCTCATCGAATACTTAATCGTCTTCATGTCAATTAATTACTCGTACTCAGGAAAATTTAAAGAGACTGTTAAGCTATATGCAAACAAACGTTACCAGTAACCAAAAAGCAACCTTTGGTGCAGGGTGTTTTTGGAAAACAGAAAACGAATTTCTCAATATGCCAGGCGTAATTAAAACCTCGGTAGGATATATGGGAGGAGATTTTGCTCATCCTTCTTATCTTGATGTAGTAGCGAGAATTACAGGTCATGCCGAAGTAGCTCAGATTGAATACAATCGAGAAATAATCAACTACGAAGAGTTATTAAACATATTCTGGCGAATTCACGATCCGACAAGTTTGAACCGCCAGGGTGCAGATCGAGGCGAACAATATCGCTCTGTAATTTTCTATCACACACCAGAACAATTACAAATTGCTCGTAAATCTAAACTACAGCTACAGCAGTCTGGTGAATACGCTCGAGATCTAGTTACCGAAATCAAACCAGCTAAAGATTACTATCTGGCGACTGAAGATCATCAGCAATACCTGAAGAAAAAGCGCAATCAATCAGTCTTCGATCACCAGCTTCACTAAAACTTTAACCGCAGAAGTCATTTAGAATTGCCAAAATAGAAAAGTTACATCAATTATGGCGATCGCCTTGGCGTATGAATCTATCAAATCAGTTTTCCAAATCTCAGCCAACCATCATTCGCTTAGAAGAAGTAGAAAAAGTTTACGGTAGTGGCAATACTGCGGTTCATGCCTTAGATAAAGTCAATCTCATCATCAATCAGGGAGAATATTGCTCCATCATGGGAGCATCTGGTTCAGGAAAATCTACGGTCATGAATATAATTGGCTGTTTAGATCGACCTACTGCGGGAAAATATTACCTCGATAATGTTGCTGTGGCAGGATTGGCTGATGAACAATTGGCAGAGATTCGTAATCGCAAAATTGGCTTTGTATTCCAACAGTTTCATTTACTTCCCCAAATCAGCGCCTTAGAAAATGTTATGTTGCCAATGGTGTATGCAGGAATATCTAATAGTGAACGACGCGATCGCGCCCAAGAAGCCTTAAACAAGATGGGTTTGGGTAACAGAGTCAATAACCGCCCGAATCAGCTCTCTGGAGGACAACAGCAGCGAGTAGCGATCGCCAGAGCCATTGTCAATCAACCTTTACTGCTACTGGCGGATGAGCCGACTGGTGCGCTAGACTCTCACACGACTAAAGAAGTTTTGGATATTTTTGGCGATTTACATAATAGTGGCATAACCGTAGTAATGGTTACTCATGAACCAGAAGTAGCTAAATTAACCGAGAGAATAGTTTGGTTTAAGGATGGTCAAATAGTTTATTCTCATCTGACCCCAGCGGAAATGTTAACCATAGCAGTTGCCTCCTAACAAATTTCCCCTGTATATTCCACAACCTCAATCAAGCTGCTTTACTGTTGCAGAGAATCTCAAAGTAAAAGATAATGCTTGATTAAGCAAAGTGTATTTTTGTATACTAATATAATTTATAATTTAGTAAAGATCGCAAATTGTCGGATAAACGAGAAGAGTTAACTAATCTTTTGAGTTGATAAGCAAAAGTTTCAGTCCAAAAGCGAGCATTTATCTGTGCGTTTCGGCGTTCAGCAACCAACACAATGAATTATTCTCAGCTAGAACCTAGTCATTCCTTACGCTACGATGCAGAGGCGATCGCCTCTCACTATCGTTTTAGACCTTGGCAGGTAATCTGGCGAGCGATCGCCGTTATCTGGCTATTTGGTAATTTTGTCTTGCGCCTCTATCTAGACAAATTGACCAACACAGAAGCAACCAACCGAGCCAAAAGAGCTACTCAACTACGCAAAATTATCACTACTCTTGGTCCTACATATATTAAAGTTGGACAGGCACTTTCTACTAGACCAGACTTGATTCGCAAAGACTTTTTAGATGAGCTGACTAAACTACAGGATCAGCTACCACCTTTTGATAATCGGATTGCTTTTAGAATTATTGAATCAGGTTTAGGACGCTCAATCACAGAAATCTATCGAGAATTTTCTCCTAACCCCGTAGCTGCTGCTTCTTTAGGTCAGGTATATAAGGCGGTGCTGCATACGGGAGAAACTGTAGCAGTAAAAGTTCAGCGTCCTAATCTACGTCCAAAGCTAAGTCTCGATCTCTATTTAATGCGACTTTTGGCTGGTTGGGTAGAACCTTGGTTGCCTCTCAATTTGGGTCATGATTTAGCTTTAATTGTTGATGAGTTTGGCGCAAAATTATTTGAAGAAATAGACTACCTCAACGAAGCCAAAAATGCCGAACAATTTGCCCAAAATTTTGCTGGAGATCCTGAAGTAAAAGTTCCAGCAATCTACAATCAATACTCCAATAACTTTGTTTTAACTTTAGAGTGGATTGATGGTATCAAGCTAACTGACTTGGCTAAGCTAGAAGCTGCGGGTTTAAATGCAGATAATTTAATTAAAATTGGTGTGACTTCAGGTTTACGTCAGCTACTAGAATATGGCTTCTTCCACGCCGATCCTCATCCTGGTAATTTGTTTGCCACTCTTGATGGGCGAATGGCTTACATTGACTTTGGCATGATGGATCAACTTAGTGAGTCGATGAAGGAAACTATTGCTAGTGCAGTAGTGCAGTTAATTAACCGTGACTATGAAGCTCTAGCGGTAGATTTTGTTAATTTAGGCTTTTTGACTCCAAATACCGATATTCGACCAATAATTCCGGCTTTAGAAACTGTTCTGGGTAATGCAGTCGGGGAAAGCGTGGGCAATTTTAATTTTAAAACCATCACTGATGAATTTTCTGAATTGATGTATGAATATCCCTTCCGTCTTCCTGCTAAATTTGCCCTAATTATTCGCTCTTTAATTACTCAAGAAGGATTAGCGCTAAGCCTAAACCCCGATTTTAAAATTGTGGAAGTATCCTATCCTTATGTATCACAAAGGTTATTAACAGGAGAATCACCTCAACTTAGAAGGCGTTTACTCGACGTATTAATTAAAGACGGTAAATTCCAGTGGAAAAGACTGGAAAATATGATTGAAATTGCTAGTTCTGATGATAATTTTGATATTTTGCCCACCGCCCGTCTAAGCTTACAATATCTTCTTTCCGAAGAAGGAAAGTATTTACGTCAACAGTTACTCATGGCGTTAACTGAGGGCGATCGCCTTCATACCGATGAAGTCAAAAGGCTTTGGAGTCTAATTCAGGACGATATCAAACCGCAAAAAATAATCGATCTTGCCTTCAGTACTTTCCGTCAAATTTCTGCCGATAGTGTGGCAGCAATTCTTCCTTATGCTCCCGCTTCAAGATAAAGTAGTAAAGCAACTTCTCTTAATCAAGATTAACCATTACATGTATTATCTGCCCCAACCACCTTTTCTAGTAGCTATTCTGGGAGTGTTTATTGCCATCACCTGTGGCTCAGCATTTCAAAATCTTTTAGAGCAGAAGTTGCGGGAATCATATCAAAACGTTCGACAACCAGGCTCATTTAGAATAGATAGAACCAAAGATTTAGTTATCGCCGCTACTTTCTGGGGAATTGGTCTAGGAATATGGGTGTTTTTAGGTGGCGGCTTGTTAGTCTTAGGCTTTGGGATCATTCCTTCCTATGGTGTCTCTCTGGTGCTAACGCTTTTTACTAGTTCACTAGTTTGGGATCAGATCAACGATGTTCTTTTGCAGTTAAAAGAAGGTGGCTCAAAAGCCCTGGAACTAGACTGATGCTTAATTACTTAATTACAATTAGAAATAGTAAAGATAGCCACAACTTATTCTAATTAATGTAACTCTTGTCGCCAAATCCAGAGGATGTCAGAATAGAAAGAGTTATTAAAAATAAATAAGACTAATAAATAACTAGTAACTTAACCAACTTTATTAAATTGAGTTCAGGAGAAAATTCTCATGGCTGAAGAAAGTAAACCCAACGGTACTCAAGCAAAAACAAGTAGTGACACTAGTAAAACTACATCGACTAAAGCTAGCACAGTCAAAAGCGCAACACCTAACAAAACTGCATCGACCAAAAAAGAAGATAACGATAGCGATCGCGCTCTAACTTTATCAATACAACCTAGGAGTTTACTACCTCAAAATCGACCTATTGAACCTAGTAGTTTAGAGATAGTTCACACCTATTCCTCGGTCGGTTCAGATCGCCCAGTTTCTAAAGGAACAATAAAATTTAGCAGTTCTATAGCCATATCTGGTAATCGTCCTATTGCTGCTAGCACTCTTCAAGTCAGCGATTCTTATGTTATGGGAAATCGCCCTGTCGCTTCCAATGAGTCAGATGAAACTACTGCTTTAATGGGATATTTGGATTAAGTATTTCTTTAGTTACTAGTAGTAAAAAAGCTGAGAAGCTAATCTGATATGTAAACTACTTATTGATTCGCTTCTCATTTTTTATTGTTTTAAAATAATTTTTTTACTTCGGTTGCTGAATTGCTCTAACTGAAGTTTTTCATTTTCATTGTGGAGATCGACAATGAAAGCTAGCCTAAGGCTAGAATAGCGAGAAAACTTACTTGATTTGATGATATAAGTCCAAGTATTGCTGGGCTATGGTCGATTTATCAAATCGTTTTATCTCGTCTGGCTCAAATGAGCTTGAATGTTCAATAGCTTGAATTAAAGCGTGACTCAAATTAGCGATCGCTTTACCCTTCAGCGAAAAATAAGTACATTTTGCACTAGCAATCTCTCGAAAGATAGGAATATCAGAACAGACGACGCGATCGCTAAAATATAAAGCCTCTGCCAAAGGTAAACAAAAACCTTCCGTAGAAGAAGCAATGACAAAAACCTGGCATTTTTGATACAGCCAACCCAATTCGCGATCGCCGATTGCTGACAATAAACTTACTGTAGTTTCTAGATTCAAGTGTCCGATTAACCGCTGAATATTTTCTGTTTCAGGGCCAGAAGTACCGACAATAACTAATTGGCAATCTTGCTTAATTTTATTAGTTTTTAATAGTTCAGCATAAGCTTGAATTAGCAAATCTAAATTTTTGTTCTGCCGATGTTGAGCGACTGACAAGAAGAATCGACTATGTTCGGTAAACTGTTGAGGAGCCTTAGTTTCTAGTCCCTCAAAGTCTACGTAGTTATAAACCACCTCAACTTTTTGCTGAGGCTTGAGGTTAGGAAAGTAAAATTTTAACTTGTCAGCAGTAACTTGAGATACACAGGGCAGCCCATCACTATTACTAATTGCTTGTTTTAAAAATAAACGATTAAACCAAACTTGGGGAAAGCCAAAGTTTTCAGGACATTCGTAGGGATATAGATCGTGAATTGTAGTGACTACAGGAGCATTAAATTTAGCTCTCAGAAAAGGAAAAGGAAAAGAAAGATGAACTACATCAGCATCTAGCTGATTTGCTAGCTGAGGTAAGCCTTTGAGAAACCAGATATTTCTCACGACGGAACTATTTTTGATGTTGACATTAACTAATTTAATTTTATTAGAGTCCAAAGCAAAAGCAGTTTCAAAATAGTATTGTTGCCAAGAGCCAACAACTAAACTAATTTTAGTCACTTCTGGTTTGTCGGCTAAACAACGAGCTAGGTTGGCTGCGTGTCGGCAAACACCAGTCGGTTTAATCGGTCGATGTAAGGCTGCAATAAAAACGTGCATATTATACTAAATCCTGTTTGGATAGAACACTTTAAGGTTAGGTAAGTCAGAAGCGATGCAGCGGACGCGGAGCTTATACTAAAGCCCTAAAGGATTCCCTTCGGTCACACTCGCTTCGCATCGTCCGAAGGTGTCCTAAAGGATACACCTACGGATATACCCTTTAGGGAATCATGCACGGGCAAGTCCAAAGGAATCAGCTAGTCCTAAAGGATAAGGGGATAACATCAGAGGAGTTATAGCTACTTTAAGTCAAGAGTACTTTATTAATCGGATCTAGTATTATTTATACTCTGGATGTAGATCGCTTAAGTTTTGGGTCAGGTAAAAGCTAGCCAATCTATTTTTTGGCAATAAATATTTAACCTTAGTTCTTCTCAAGGTCATATTTTAAGCTAGAACCAGCTTTCCAAGCCGGGATATCTTTCTCATAAGCGCCAATCTCAGGAAATCTCCCCGCAAAATCTGTGGTAATTTGCGGAATATTCACTCCCGCATCAACCGCAGGAGAATCGGCTTGGGGAGTAAAGTTTGGCATAGATCTAGTAAATTTAGCTTGAGATTCTTCGCTAGGAGGTTGAACAAATTTTACGTCTGCATCAATAAACAGATTATTAGACTCTTGATCGGCAACTATTTCTTGAGAACCTGCAAAAATATTATTTCGCGCTTCAACAGGACCATCATTTAAATATACATCCCCGAGAAAAGTGTTATTGAATACTCGTTCGTATCCCCGTGGGCTTCCTGCGACCAAGCTATAGTTATCTTTACTACCAGTTAAGTTCCAGACCACATTGTGGTGAATAGTGCTATTAAAACTTTCAATGTCTAAATAAATTCCGCGAGTTCCCCAAAAGGGACTGAAGGCTTGAGTATCTCTAATCCAATTGTGATGGATTGAGCCACCTTCTAAATTGACATGGCAGCAAACATAAACTGCACCTAAATCGGTACTAAGCATACCGAAGTTAGAAATGTCGTTATAGGCAATTTCGATATTGCGCCCATCTATTCCTGCGGTATGCCAATCCCAGCTAATTGCGTCTCTACCAGTACGCTTAATTGTGTTGTAGGTGATCTTATGACCATTGCCGTTGATCCGAACAGGAGCAGCATAGGACACTTGATAGTTAGTGTTAGTAATAATATTATTAGTTACTTGATGATCATTCCCTTCTAGTAAAACACCATTGCCAGAACTCCAATCGATCACCGAATTCTTTAAGATGTGACCATCGCCCCGTAGCTGAATCCCCGTATCATGAGCATGAGCAGCCAAAAATAAAGCATCGTCAGAATCATCAGCTTTTTCAGATTCTGGTAAAGGTGGCAGGGTCATGTGATGGGAGACATATTTAGCACGAATACCGTCAATCACGACCCCAGTACTGCGATCGCTAGTAGTGATAGTATTAGCAAAAAGATTTAAGTTGCGTACAGTAATATAAGAGCGATCGCTTAGATCGAAAGCAAAGTTGCGCTGTTTGGCTTCTACTGTTTGAGGAGTTTTACTATCGGGTGACCAAAGGTAAAGGTTTTGGCTACTACCGTCATAAAACCATTCTCCTTCAGCATCAAGTAATTCTAATTTGCCAAAAAGATAAAACCAAAATCCGCCCCTGTCCCAAGGAGCAGTCATTTGGGCGGTTAATTTTTCCGCCGTACCACCAGTTATCTTACCAGTACGGGTGGTATACCATTCGTTAGTCCAAACTCTCGCCCCAACCCATCCTTCAGACAAGCTAGGTATCTCGCTGTTTTCAATGGTGGCGGCTGTTCCTCCCTGACTTTTTATTCCTCCACCAAGCAATGTGGGACGCAACAAATCTCGCTGGGAATCTAAATTGGGGAACCGAGCTTCTGGCATCATTTCTCCGTTGACAAAAATTTGATTAGCTAAAAAGCCCGTATCATTATAGCCATCACTAGGTAAAGTTACATCACTACGATAGATTGAACCGCGATGTGGCAACAAGTCTTTTACTACTTCTACTCCAGAAATTGTCACCTGCTCGTTTTTATAGGCTGCAAAAACTATTGGTTTTTCCTTAGTTCCTGAAACTTTTGGCTGTATTGTTTCTCGATAAGTCCCTTTTCTTAACCAGCAGGTTTCTCCTGGTTGAACAGCATCAGCACACTTTTGAACAGTTTTAAAAGGGCGATCGATTGTGCCAGGATTATCGTTAGAACCATTAGGAGAGACAAAATATCCTTCTGGCTCACATACAGACATAGCAAGGCTGGCAAAAATACCAGTACCAAAAACGATAGTTCTTAGTTTCTTAATAAACATTATCAAAATTCATCGTAAAAATTATGTTGAGCAATGCCCGATCTCTAAAATGCTCGATTGAATTCAGGCATTCAAGATTAGCTATTTTTAAATTCGCCGACGCAATCTTTATAAACTTTGGCTAGCCATTTTCCTTTGGCTTCCCAACTGTAAAGTTCTTTGACTCGCTGTTGACCCATTTGTCCCATCTGGACGCACAAGTTGGGATTTTGAGCCAATTTCACCATTGCTTTTGCCAGATCGTTAACTGCCTGTTCTGGGCTATGAGCAGGAACTTTGATGCCAATATCTGGTGTTACCGTTTCTCCTGGTCCTCCCAAATCTAGGCACAAAATTGGTCTTCCCGATGCCATTGCTTCTAGAGGTACCCATCCTCCTGAATCATGTAAACTGGGATGGACTAAAGCAGAACACTGCCCTAACTTGACTAAAACTTCTTTTCTATCTAACAAGCCAAAAAAAGTTACTCTTTCAGCAATATTTAAGTCCTTTGCCAAAGCTTGTAAATTTTCTAGTTCAGGTCCTTCTCCCACAACCCAATATTCGGCATCTGCTAAGTTAGCTTGAGCAAATGCTCGCAATCCTAAATAAATTCCTTTCCAGTGCAGCAGTCTGGCAATATTAATAAATCTGACTGATTCGGCCTTGGGAGGGGTACACTGACTAAGTTGCTCAATTTCTGATAAAGATATACCTGTCTCTGAAGCCTGTTTTACTGCAAACGCACCCAATTTGCTGAGTTTTTTGGCAGTATCCTTAGTAGTCGCATAAGCAATCGTGCTGTTTTTAGCAGTCAAACGAGTTAAAGGATCTAATTCACCGATGCCTCGCCATGCCTCACGCAGAATTTCATATAGCTTGTTTTTCCAATGGAAATCAGTCCAAAACTTTGCTGGTGCAGATTCTCCACCGCCAACAGGCCCCCAAATGAAAGGTATTGGTAATAAGGAAAGTAGACTGGGAACGGAATAACGAACAAAGGTAACGTGATGAGCAATGTCAAATTTAATATGACGGTGCATTTTTTGAGCAACAAAATATGCCTGAATTTGCCATAAATAGTAGTGAAGCTGCATCGCCCCAGATTGTCCCCAACGTAGACTATCTTTCCAGAAGGGAAGAGTAAAATAAACAAAGTGTAAATTAGGAATTGGATGGCGTGCTAATTCTGCTTCAATTATTGTTTTGCTTTCATCTGGTCTAGTAAATACCCAAACTTCATGATATTTGGCAACTTCTTTAGCTAAATTCCAACCTACACCACGTTCAGAACCTTTACCTGGTTCACAAGAATATGCAGACAGCAGTACTTTCATAGGATTTATAGTAGTAATAAGAACTATTAATTAGAAATAAATAAAACTTTGATAACTTTTTCTATTTAAACTAAGCAGGCACTTTGCTTCGAGAATTGACTATTTCTTCATAGAGATTTGCTGTTTGCTCTACGGTTTTTTTCCAAGTAAATTCTTTTACCCTAACCAAGCCTTTATTGATTAAATTTTGGCGATAAATAGTATCTTTTTGCAAACGAATTACAGCTTTAGTTATTGCTTCAACATCTGTTGGTTCTACTAAAATTGCTGCATCACCAGCCACCTCTGGTAAAGAGGAAATATTAGAGGTAATTACGGGAGTTCCGCAAGCCATAGTTTCTAAAATAGTTAAACCAAACCCTTCATATAAAGAAGGAGCTAACATTACATCCGCAGCATTATAAAAATAAATTAAAGCTTCGCTATCAGCATTATTAATTAAGGTAATATGTTTGGCTAACCCATTAGCTTTAATATATTGCTCTTGTTCTGGATAAAATTTTTCTCCAACTTTCCATAAGCGCACAGGAATATCTAGATTGGCGATCGCTTTTACTGCTTTTAAGACCGTTAAAATGTTTTTGCGCTGATGATTTGAGCCAACATTTAATAAGCAAATTTCTGCTGGTGAATCAACATACTTTTGACGCCATTGAGCTACTTTTTCAGCAGGAAGAACACAAAAATTTGTCCCCACTCCATTAGGAATTACCTTTATTCGATCGAGATTGACATTTAACCACTTATTAATATCTCTAGCAGTATTAGTTGAAACGGCAATTGTGCTATGAGCAGCGATAATTCCTTTTACAGAATGTTGCCAAACTGCTAGGCTGAAAGCTGGAAAACGAGACTCATTTTTTAAAATTTCTGGATATATATACTGCACTAAATCATGACAGGTAATTAACACTGGTTTACCTAGTTTTTTTAGCCCGTAGGCAACATGACCATTAGTATGATCGATGATATGAAATATGTCGGCTTGTGTTTGACTCACTACACGAGGATGATTATAAAACCTTTCATAATATTTGCGTAATGGATTTCCAGAATGCCATAGATTTTCTAAATCGTCACTCCATGGCTCAGGCGATATTTCAATAATTTCCCAATTTGGTCTAATTTTTTTTAATTGCTCAACTAAATTATCAGCATAGACATCCATACTAAAAGCAACATTCGGTTCTCTTCTAACAACTGCTACTCGCATTAATCTTTTCCTTAAGTAAAGTTTTAAACTATTTGAATTTTATAAATATTGCGAAACTAGTTTATTTTTTTGCATTAAATAAATAAACATCCAGCTAATTATAAAGCTCAATATAGAATAAGTTAATATTGAAGCAATAGAAACGCTTTGACTAATTTGAGGTACAAGTTTAATCAAAATAATTTCTACTGCGCTTTTGACAAAAGGATGAATTAAATAAATACCAAAAGAACACAAGCCTAAATTAGCGATCAAAGCGTTATTAGAAATATATTGAGAAATAGCAATTCCCCAAAGTAATAAAGAATAAGCAATAATTAACTCACTTAGTGCATTAGGCAAATATTTTTCTCCTGCTACATTAGTTAATAAAAATAAAACAAAAAGTATAGCCATATTTTGCTTTTTATAAAACCATTTATAATTGTTTTGTTTCAATAGTTCATTGATTAATAAAGCTATTAAAAAATAAGGCGCGCAGCGAATTATCCAAGCCAAATTAACCAGAATAATTCTCCATAATTGATATAAAATATTATTTGGTTGCAACAACTTCATTAATTCAGGAAAAGCAGTATAAGAATCTAAATCAAAATTATTATTTGATAAAATTAACAGTTGATAAATAATCAGGCTGATAATAGATAACAAAAATAACCATAATATTGAATTTCTTTGTTTAGTCAGATAATTGGCTAGATTAAGTAAAATAGTTCCTGCTAATAATAGTGGAATAAAATATAGATGATAAGAAGCTGCCCCCATAAAAATAATTGCTAATGGGTCAGATAACAATTGTTGAACTAGATCGGTATTGTCAGTGAATGAAAAAATAATCGTTTTAGAAACCAAATAAAAAATGCTCCATAGCAAATAAGGCATTACTATGCGCTGAAGCTTTTTCTGCCAAAAAGCAGCAGAAATTTTTAAAGGTGATTTTGTAGTACCAAAATAAAAAGATGCTGCTAAAAAAAACGGCACAGCAAAATAAAACAAATAGCGAAATTGGATTGCCCGATCGCTAATGGGAACTCCCCAGGTTTCATCTCCTGAGTGAACTAGAATTACTGCAAAGGCTGCTAATCCTCGACATAAATCAATACCGACAAATCTAGTTGCTTTACTCATAAAATCACTTCAAGATTGGTACTAGCTTTTGCCACTGAGCGATTAATCTTCGGGCAATGCGTCCGTGGGAGTAATATTTTTCTACTCTCTCTATTCCATAGTTCCCCATTTCTTCTCGCCAATTACGATCGCAGATTGCTCTTTTTAAAATTGCTGCTAGAGCTGTAGAATCTGATTCAGGGAAAACCAAATCTTCGCAGGCAATTACGTAAGGTATTTCACCACAGCTAGAGCCGACTACAGGAATACCCATTGCCATTGCTTCAATGATGACGTGACCAAACTGTTCTTTCCAGGTAGCAACGGTACGAGAAGGCAGTACTAAAACATCAAATTTACCTAATTCCGTAGGGGCTGCTTCGTGACGCACTGCACCCCTCCAGGTAATTAGATCGGCAATCTTTTGTTTTTCAGCTTCCTGACGCAAATCGGCTTCACTAGAACCCGACCCACAAATGGTAACGTGGCAGCTTAAATCCTGTTGTTTTAGCTGACTAACCGCAGCAAATAAAGTATCCAGTCCTTTTTCTGGTACGAGTCGCCCCAAGAAGCCAATATTTAGTCTGTCTTGATGGTTTTTTTCGGGAGGAGCAAACAAATTAGTATCTACCCCCATTTGAGGCATGACCTCTATTTGTCCCTGATAATTCCAGCTACGCATTACCTCGGCGCCATCTTGATTACCAGCGAGATATAGGTTTGTCGAACTCATGACAATATTACGAATCCACTGACGGAATAAAGATAGAGAACGAAGCTGATTTTCCCACCCAAAGACTACCATCGGCTTATGACGTAGCTTTGCCCAAACAGCTACCTCGAAAGCACACAAAGAGAAAATTTCTTCCTCAACTTGAATCAAATCTGGCTTAAAGTCATCAATTACCTGCCCAATCTTCCAGGGATTATAAAAGTGTGCGCCGACTCTACCTGTAAACCAAACAGGAGCTGAATAAATCCGAATTTCTGGGAAAGGAGTTTCTAACTCCAGAGTTCGATTCCATTCCGTAGCTTGCCAATTACTGGGCGCAAGTAAAGCCAGCTCTACCTCTTGGGTATCGGCGATCGCTTTAAGTTTGCCTTGATTGACACCCACTACATAGGTATGACTAACAAATAAAACCCGCAGTTTTCGCTGCATTTGGCGAGCTGCATTAATTACACTAGAAGAGTTTTGAAGATTAAAGGTATTAGACATAAAAGTATTAGATAGAAAATTTTAAATTTGTAACTGCTGATTCTGCTCAAATTTCAACCGTTTTTTATGCCATGCCAGCCCCAGCATCAGGGAAATTGAGAGCATATAGCCTGGCTCCTCGATCTGAGTAAAGATAAAGCCCAAAATCAGAGTCGCGAGCAGAGTAATCTTGAGAGAATTGTCCAAGCCAAAGTGTTTCCAAATTGAATAAGCTAAAAACAAATATGCGCTTAAACCCACTAATCCCAAATCGCCCCAAATTCCTGCCCAACCAAAAATAGGACTAAACAAGCTAGAACCTTGCGCCAGCCAAAAATTATTAATAAACTCTCGTGAATCTATGCCAATCGAAGTTGTAGTTGCTCCTAAAGGTGCAAGTATCCACTGATAATCTTGCATAAACCAGGCTCCTAAACGGCTAACACTATGACCTGGTCCCAAGCCAAACAACCAATTACCCCAAGAATCAAATTCAGTTAGGATGGCTTTAACCGAATAGAATTTAGTGAACCAGGCATCACCATTTTCGCCATATAGTTCTGGTCTTGCCCAGGCGGTAAAAGCGCCAAACGCTTCCAAGTTTTGGATGCACCAGAAAAATATCATTCCTGTAATCGTAATTCCCAACAGTAGCTGGATTGTTTTACCTACGTCTTTAAAATTAAATACAGTCAATAGAATCCAGGCGAGTAAATAAGCAAACACCAGTTGTTTTGAGTCAGAAAACAGCAGTTGCCAAAGCGCAGCCAATAAAGCGGTAATCCTGGCCCAGAGAGGAAAATTTTTGCCGTTGACCAAAAAATAAATAGCAAAGGCAATTGATATTGATGCGGATACATAATTACCTGCTCCAGAGACAAAAAATACGCCTCCACAGCCATCTGTGCCGTTAAATCCATCAGCGTAAAGCTTGTTAGCATCAATTAATGGTTTCTGTAGAGCAGCTAACAGAAAGTTAATTAATACAGAGCCCATAAACCACCGTTTGATTCGGGTAAAAGATTCTGGGGACATAGGAATGCAGGCGATCGCCACTAAAAACATCATTGGCTCGCCTAGCATCATAAAGCTAGCAACTGCATTGATTAAGCCAGCCCCGTTCCACAAGGCACTTGCTAATATAGCCACCAAGAAAATAAATAGTCCCAACAGCAAAGATTGAACCAGCTTAGTTTGTTGGGCATTTTTGATTACTGTGGTGCTTAGAGCAATCCAAAGAACAAAAGGAACAATGACAAAGTGTGCATGATTCAAAACTGGTGGAGCCTTAGTAATGGTGCAAAAAATACGTCCATAAAAGACTAGCGAAAAAGCCAAAATTATTAAATTGGTATTGTTAGTCCAAGCGAGACTACCTTCTGACTTTCTGGTTGTTAATTTTGCACTATTAAACATCATGAGTTTTCAAATTTTAGCTAACAGCGTTAAGCTTACTAAAACAAACTAAAGGTTATAAAATAAATATTTCGCAAATTAAACTGAAAATATCTTTCAAGGTCTAGTATGACTCTATCGATTAAATAATCGCTGTGATTTCAGGCAGTTAACTTTGATGAACCATATTATTTTTTGGACTTAAGCTCTACATTTAATTGATTAGAGATTTAATTTTTTAGGTTTTAATAAAATTCATTAGTTAATATTCAAACGAAATAAAATTATCGTAATCTATTTATCTATCTAATTAATAACTTGAATTAAGTAAAAATTAAAAAGTGACTGTTTTTTAGATTAACTATTTTGATAAATTTCATTTAGACAAGAATTTATTTGTGCAGCTAAGATTTTAATGTTTGGTTCAAAAAGCATTGTTGTCTGATCGCCTAATACTTCATGGACTTCTATTTCATTAGCAACAAATTCATTCCAGCCCAATTGATAATCGTGAAATATATGTTCGGGATTATCAGGAGCGCGAAAGAGGATAACTTTCCCCCCTTGATAAACTGATGGAGTATGGTTTAATAAAGCATCTATACCAGCTTCATAAACGCGCGATCGCCGAACACTATAAGGCAAACGCTTAGTTTTTTGGTTGTTTTTGTAGGTAAACACTTCCAGCTTGTCTTTAATTTTCTGGTATAGCTGTTCGACCATATCAGCAGTAAAAGCCAATTTATCCTGTAATTTAAGTCGAGGATTGGTTACAACACCAACTAAGTTATTTAATCCTCTAAGCAGAAAATTATGCTTAATATAGCGCTCGTAAATAGTAGATGGTGGTGAGCGATCAACCTCTTGGGCGGGCAGATCGCTCTTAGTTTTGGTTAATATGGGACGAGCCGTGGAATCAAGCAAGCCCAGAAACGCTATTTCAACGCCTTGTGAATGAAGCCTTTGTGCCATCTCGAACGCCACTGTACCACCCGTACATAAACCAGCTAAAAAGTAAGGACCTTCAGGTTGAACGGCACGAATCTCTTTTATATAAGCTTCTGCCATTTCTCCTATTCGGTTGTGAGGCACGCGATCGTCATCCATTCCCATCGCCCGAACTCCATAGACAGGTTGCTCTGGGTCTAAATACTTGGTTAATAGTTTATAAGCCAACATCCCAGTGCCAACAGCATTGATTAAAAAAAGAGGTGGCTTTGAGCCAGTAGCTCTAATTTTAAAAAGCAAGGAGCTGGATGTTGATGATTTTTGAGATAAGACATTGGCTATACCTTCAATTGTGGGGGAAGAAAGAAAAGTTCCCAAGGAAATATTAGTATCAAAGGTTGTTTCAATTTGTGTTAGCAGACTTACAGCTAGTAGAGAATGACCTCCCAAATCAAAGAAATCGGCTGTTACGCTGATCTTGTCCTTACCTAAAACATCCTGCCAAATTTTTACTAGTCTTTTCTCCGACTCATTTCGTGGAACTATATATTCAGCTGAATTCTGTAGGAGTTGCTGGGGTACTGGCAAAGCACGACGATCCACTTTCCCGTTGATGGTTAAGGGAAATTTTTCTAGCTGCACAAAAGATGCAGGAATCATATAGTCGGGTAACTTCTGTTTGAGGACTTTTCTTAAATTTTCAACAGTAAGATTTAGACCAGACTTACCTACGACATAAGCAACTAAACGTTTATCACCTGGTGTATCTTCCCTGACTATGACCACACTTTGAAGTATCTCTGGATGTTGAGCCAAAACCGCTTCAATTTCTCCTAGCTCAATCCGAAAACCACGAATTTTTACCTGGTTGTCGATTCTTCCCAGATATTCGATTTCGCCATCACTGGAATAACGTGCCAAATCTCCAGTTTTATATAGTTTTTGTGAGGAATCAAAAGGACTAGAAATAAATCTTTCTTGGGTCAATTCAGGACGATTTAGATATCCACGAGCCAAACCTGAACCGCCAACATACATTTCACCGATAGTTCCTATTGGTACTAGCTGTAAATATTTATCTAGTAAGTAGATTTTGAGATCTCGAATAGGACAGCCAATAACGCTGCTCTGCTGATTAGTATCTGCCATGGTAAGTGGGCGATAAGTAACGTGTACGGTGGTTTCAGTGATGCCATACATATTTACTAGCTGCGCATGGCGATCGCCATGCCGTTCAAACCAGGGTTTCAAGCTGTGTATCTCTAATGCTTCTCCACCGAAAATAACTAAACGCAAATTTAACCGAGAATTTAGATTTGAGCGTTCGTCTATCTGGATTAATTGTGAAAAAGCTGAGGGAGTTTGGTTTAATACTGTAACTTTCTCGTCTAGGAGAAGCTGATAAAAACTATCGGGAGATCTGCTGACTAAATAAGGTACTATTACCAATCTTCCACCGTATAGTAATGCTCCCCAAAATTCCCAAACAGAGAAATCAAAAGCATAGGAATGAAACATCGTCCAAACATCAGTACAGCTAAAGTTGTACCACGACTGGGTAGCGGTAAATAATCGACAGACATTATGGTGTTCGATTAAAACTCCTTTTGGCTTACCTGTAGTTCCCGAAGTATAGATCACGTAAGCTAAGTTCGACGGCTCAGTCTGATTGCTGAGATTTTCCACACTATTGGAAGAAATTATGTGCCAATCTCGATTTAAACATACTACTCTTGCCTGGGTTTGTGGTAAGTTGGCTAAATGCTGTTCATTGGTCAACAATACTGCGATCTGAGAATCAGCAATAGAATAAGCTATTCTATCTTGAGGATAAGCTGGATCTAATGGTACATATGCGCCGCCTGCCTTGAGAATTCCCATCAATCCGATCACCGTATCAAGCGATCGCTCTACACAAATACCAACAAGTACCTCAGGACCAACTCCTAAAGAATGCAGATGATGAGCCAATTGGTTAGCTCGATTATTCAGCTCTCGATAGGTTAATTGCCGATCTTCAAACACTACGGCAACAGCATTGGGCGATCGCATTACCTGCGCTTCAAACAACTGATGAAGACATTTATCCTGAGAAAAATCAACCTCAGGCTCATTCCACTCCCACAGTATTTTGTGACTTTCTGCTGCGGGTAATAGTGACTGGTAGGCAAGAGATTGTTCGGGATTTGCAACTATGCTCTGCAACAAAGTTTCAAACTGGTCGCACATTCTAGCAATGCTATTACTATCGAACACCTCAGAGTTATATCGCCAGCAAAATGCTTGACCATGGTCTGGAATGATTAGAGTAAGGTCGCTCTCCAGGATGGCTGCTGCGCGATCGCCTGCTAAATCTTCTAGGTTTGATACCCGTGCCACGATTACGGGCAATAATTGTCCATCATATATACCTGGTACTGAATCCAAAACTGGATATCGAGTCACAATATCTAATGCATAACTTTGATGTTGTTTTGCAAATTCAATTTGCCTTTGGACAACTTCAACTACTTCTTTTAAATCTTGCTCTAAGTCTATTTCAATTTTACAAGGGATATAGGCCGCCAAAGAACCGTCAGGCTCGATATTTTGCTTTAATTCAAGATCAGTAAATCCAATATCAAAACAAACCGTTCCGCTGATTCTAGCCAAATAACTGATTAAAACAGTAAACAGAATATCTGCCTGTTTAATAGCGAGAAAGGACTTTTCCAACGAATTGATTAGCCGCTCGGGAACTGGCAGGACAACTTCTACAAACTGTCGCTTCTGCGTTAGCGTTTGTTTAGCGAAAGGAATTGTTAATGGCTGTAGATCCGCTAATCTTGTCGCCCAAAATGCTTCGTACTTGGCGATCGACGTATTGGGGTGACTTCCCGTTTTAATAGATATAGACATCTTAAATTATTTACTCTCGGTAATTTTTTTGCTTGATAAAAAGGATTTGATGAAGTGAATGCCAGCTGCCTTTGCAAAATGTGCAGGATACTGCTTACTGAATCAATTCTTGCTTCAGATGGTCTGCCAATCTCAAGGCGAACGCTACAATCATAAATGTAGAATTTGCCTGTCCTGAAGTCACAAAGGTAGAACTACTGGCAACAAATAGATCGTCGAATCCATGTATATTACAGTTTGACCCGACAACACCTTTACTTGGATGTTCTGACATACGAGTAGTACCAACCTGATGAAATCCATCCCCAGCCTGGGACCATACGCTTGCTTCTAGATCGTCAGTCAAATATTTTAAATAACCGGATTCATGTTTTCTTAAATGCCGATCCCAATGATGATGAGCTTTAACTACATTTTCAATATCTCGATCCGTGAAGCGAAGATCGATGTTTAGTCTTCCCATACCCAATTCATCTGTTTCATCCGATAGGCTGACGGTGCTATCTGGGTTTGGCACTTGCTCGCTGTAATAGTGCAGCGGATATTCGTTGGCAGCACTATAAACAAACAGCGCAGGAATTTTTCGTTTAGCCACGAATCTTCTATAACTAAAGTTCGGAATAAAGGAAAGTATCTCGCCAAAATCTTTGATTATATTCATGATATGGCGATAGTAAATCCCTTTATCATTACCGATCGCTGCTTTTCTTATAGCTGTTGAAGCACCAAGACGACTCTTCAATACAGGTAGGCTCAAGGCAATGTAAGCAGAAGACAAAATGCCATTTTGATGAGAAAAGTCGCCGAAGTCGGGAGTACCCAACCAGGCAACTGTATTAGAAAGTTCTTGCTCTTGCAAAAATTCTGGTGCAAAGGAAAAACGTCGCCGAATATACGTATTGTCTGAATCTCGATCGAAGCCGAAAACCGTTTCTTTGGGGGGAGTCGTGAAATGAGCGATCGCAATATCTCCTGAGAGATGACCCATGTAGAACTTGCCTAACAGTCCACTATGGTTGCCAATACCGCCAGCATGGTAGCGATCGGAAGCTAAGAGTAAGCGAGTATTATTTAAAGCACCCCCCGCCAAAACGTACTTTTGGCATTTAATATTTAAATTCTTACCGCCGAGAGTTTTTGCCCGAAGTAATTCAACTCGAACACCCTGGTCATTGGTGTTAATTTCGGTACAGGTCAAGCCATAAAACAACTTAATCCGTTCTGATCGTTTCAACTGAGCCAAGTATTCTTTACCAAAATTAGTTGGTAGCGACCATCGCTCTAAAGTTGAAGTGAGTACTTCCTCGTCAGGTAAACCTGGAACAATTGACTTCTGCTCAATATGGGACATATTGTTCAAGTCAAACTCAGATTTGCCACACAAAAAATAGTCACAAGCTCGTTGAAAATAGACCTTCAGCTCTTCATAAGTTACGGGCCAATCTGAGTTAGGAATATGATTGCGTTGCGCAAAATCCACGGGGTCGTATGGTACACAACGTCCACCCCAAATAGTAGATGTGCCACCTATCTGTCGCCGAGTTGATTCTGACATAGGTGCGTGAAATTGCGGATCGAAGTGATTAGCATCACCAAGGTTTTGAATTGCTTCAGAGAAATCTAAGCGACCGCTTTCGAGTAGAGCAACGTCATACCCAGCCTGTGCTAACTCTAAAGCCAAGACTATTCCTGCTGGGCCTGCACCAACCACCCCAATATCAGAAGTTATAGTGGCTTTATCCTGGATTGTTTCAGCATCAATTAACATAAGTCAAAGTGACGAAATATAATGTAGCAATTGTCAAAAAAAGTATGAAGAAAAAAGTACGAAGTTCAGTGGTTTAAAAGAGGCTTGTGTTTCTCTCAAAACGGACGTATCGAGCTGCCCAGGAGACCTCGGCAGTCTCGTTCTTCCCTGTTCCGTCACGAACGACGGGGCGGGTGTCCTGAAGGAAGAAGCATGAAGCTAGCTTGTTGCTTCTTCCTTCAAACCTTATACTTCATACCTCTAAGGGCGAAGCCCTGGTTAATAACTAGAGTTGAAACGAGTTTAAAACTTACGGTCAAAGCTATTTAAACCTCAACTGTTAAGCAAAACTTTTTCTGGCTTGATTTTTTCTGGCTTGATTTCTTTCGCTTGAGAATTAAAGTAGAGTCGAATCACTTCGATATTTTTCTCTACATCACGGCGGGAGTAGCTAGGGTAAGTGGGTAAATACAATAGATCTTGAGCAACTTGTCTGGCGTTGGGGCAATCGCGATAAAATTCCTCGAATCGAGGTGTATCAGCGTTATTAATAAAGTGACCTAGAGCAATATCTCTTCCATGCTCGAACATAAATGTACGCAATGCTTCTCGGTCAGGACATTGGAGAGGATACCAAAGATAGGTAATGGATTTATCTGCCTGTAAAGGAGGCAAGATCAACTCATCAATATCTTTCAAGCCTTCGTGATACATCCGACCGTATTCAATTCTCTTCTCAATTTTAGTATCGACCTGTTTGAGTTGAGACAGACCAATGCGAGCTTGGAATGAGGTGTAATAGGACTTGTACACGTCAGGTAGTTCTGATGCAGCCTCACTTTCTTGTGGTTTTCGGCGAGTACTTTTATTAATTGCCTCAACATTTTTTAGAGTACTAAAGCGCAGAATAGGATAAATTAGCGGGAAAAAAAGCGACGAAGTAACAAGATCGTGTTTTAATCCTGATTTTAATTTGCTAAATAGTAGCGGCAGTGGTGAAGTCGAGAAATTTTGGGACTCAGCCTGTATTTTCTCCATCACATCATCGCGCTCGGTAACGACAACGCCTCCACGCCAGGTAGGTAAGTTTTTGTGCATCTCTAAACTGAAGATACCCACTTCGCCAATAGTACCTACTGGTTTACCTTGCTCTTTTACTCCAAAGGATTGAGCGCAATCTTCAATCATCGGAATATTAGAGCGATCGCATATTGCTTTAATCCGGTGTGCCTCAGCAGCAACCCCATGTAAATGAGTAATTAAAACTGCTCCAGTATTAGCGGTAATTAAACTCTCAACATCTGTTGCAGATATATTGCAGGTTGAGCGATCGACATCGGCAAATACAGGACGACCTCCCGCAAAAATTACCATGTTAATCACATCGGCAATGGTGTAGGGAGACAGAATTACTTCTTGTCCAGGCTTGATTAAAGCTTTGACTGCAAAATAAATCCCAATTCGGCATTGAGAAACACAGATCGCATAACGAGAGCTAAACCGCAGGCGCAATTCATGTTCAAAACGATCGATGTCTTTTTTACTATTGATGAACCGTCCTCCTAGGACATAGCCCAAAAACTGAGTGTAACTATTAAGATCGGTATAAAGACGGTTTCTGGGACTAGGGCTTAAATTTAACATAATTTATTTATTCCTTAATTCTAATAACACTTTTGTAGTAATAAAGTAGGATAAATTGCAACCGTATATTTAAGGAGATTTTGTTTAAGTTTTGGCTGCAATAAAAGTTAGGTCTGGGACTGGGATCTAGCTGATTAAAGTCCTTAGTTGGTTAGTTGTCCAGCTAACCAATTTGGGACGGTGCTGGGGAGCATAGAGCCAGGAAATTGCTGGTTTAGCCAAAGGTAAGGGCATTAATCCCACCCAAATAAACCACAGACTATAAAAGATGCGCTTGGGCAAATTAAAGTCTGAATATTTCCACAGACTCCTGATTCCCTGATAGATCAGCTTGGTAGAGCGATCGCCTTTGACGGGATGGGTTTGGATATTTAACCTTAATGAGATAATCCGCGACCAAAGACGGCCAATAGAACGTTGTTCTAAGTCTGGAGGAATTTGGTATCCTAACTCCTGAGCTTTTTTAGTTAGCAAGGAAAAATTTTGCAGATCATGACAGACAAACCGTTTAAAGCGATCGCCCGTCACCGTAGCTAATGCCCACTGGTTGCTATCGTGGACGCGATAAACTCCTAGTGGTCGCTCGATGGCTGCAACCTCGCCATAAAAAGGCACTTGAAAAGACAAATAATCATCGGCGGTAAGCTTATATTGCTCGGGTATGGGAAATAAGTTAGTTAAAGCCTGACGACTGAGGGCATTACCACTGGTAGGAGTGCTGTTATAACCTCCTGTTTCGAGCAACATTTGCCATACTTTGCCACGAGATAAAGGACTGCTCCCTTGGGGTGATGAATAGCCGAGAGATTTTCCTGCTCCATCAACGACATTTAAGCGATAATGCACCTTGGCTAAATTTGGTTGCCAGATTGCAACAATTTCCGCTACGGCTTGGGAAAACAAGAAATCATCAGAATCGAGGAAGATCACGATCTCCCCTTTGCTTTTGGCAAATCCACTATTAAATGCTGCTGCCTGTTTACCGTTGGGTTGTAAAATAGCAATAATGCGATCGCCGTACTCAGAAATAATCTGACGGGAGTTATCTGTTGAGCCATCGTCAACTACAATTACCTCAATATCTGTGTAACTTTGATTTAAGGCACTATCAATCGCCTCTGCTAAAAAGCGATCGTAGTTATAGTTGTTGATAATAATACTGACTAATAGGCTAGATTTCATTTAATTAAACTTACCTCTGGTTGGAGTTGATTAATATCCGCCAATTTGATATCTGCAACTGTTTCCAAGAAACGTTTGGCAGTAGGTATAGGACCATAATTATCAATTGCCCAGGCTTTACCTTCGGCGGAAATGTATTCTAAAAGCTGAGGCTGATCGGCTATTCTCTCGATCGATTCGGAGATGTTGTCTAAATCAATACCAATGTAATGTCGCCAATTCTCAGGCATGACAGGAAGTACAAAACCGTACTTGTCAAAATCAACGTGAAAAGTAACGCAACCCGCTGCCATTGATTCCCAAAATCGCCAACTATCCCACTGACTAATTCGGTTAGTTTTGATTCCCAGTTCAGCAATTATTTTGACTAAGTAGTAAGTCATCAGTTCGTTATAATCAGCCAACCCAGGGGCTAAGAAAAATCCGCCAAAGCAGGCACAGGCAGCAGACTGTTTTAAGCGACGATAGTAATTAGGAAAGTGCCGTCTACCAGTTTGTACCCAGCGGAGGTAATGATAAGGATCTTGAGCTACCGCTGTCATATCGTCTGAGGATGTATCAACGCTTAAATACTCGCCAAGTTGTAGTATAAATGATTTCTGGACATAATGTCTTAAGGAATGACTAAATTTTTGATGACGGAAATTTACTAGCACTGACTGCTTTTTTTCTGTCCAGGGTACTTCCTCTGCTAACTCTTGCAAAACTCTCGCCGATAGACCAAAAGCCCAGGGATATACATTAGCTGTATATCTAGTGTGGTTGGCATAGTGAGTTCGCAGGATAAAGTCGAACTGTCTAAATTCAGGCAGCCAGGATGCCGTTCTAATACCAGCAATGCCGTCTTCGCAGTCCAGATATACGGTTTTATATTGACGAGATGGTGCAAATAAATCTTTAGGTAAAGAACCATTTTCCTCGTACCACTGACGTTCGATAACTACAATGTCGCAATCACGGGGCGTAACATTGGGATTGGATTCTAGAAGATAGCGATCGCTATCAGGAGATATTTGCCAATAATTATTACTGGCATAATATTCGATTCCCAAATGTTTAAATCCTGTCGCCAAATTAACAATCAAATCCTGAAAATAAGCTCCTTCTGGCGTACCCTCTTGAGAGGTAGTGTAAAAAAAAACTTTTGGTAACATAGTGTTGATTAAATATATTTAGTTAACTGTAAAATTAAACAATTTGTGTCAATAAACTTTTGACCTTTTGTCCTGAGACTTGCCAATTTAGATGAGATTTATAAACTGAGTAAGAAGCATAAGCTAATTGTTTATATTTTGAATAATCAGAAAATAAATTAGTGATATAGTCGCAGTACTCGACAATATCGCTATCACAAGCAAACAGCTTGCCATTTTCATCATCGTGAATCATACTGGGAATTCCTCCAACCTTAGTTGATAAACAGGGAACACCCAAAGAGTTTGCTTCAGGAAAAACCATCGGCGTGCAGTCAGCCAAGGACGGTAAAATCAAGAAATGAGATTCTATAATCAACTGATTTAGACGTTTTTTTCCTTCTAACGTTGATTTACTGATAAAGCCTAGTGGTTTAACGAATTCAGGAATTGGCTCGTTTATCAACGGTTGACAACCGACAACAATTAATTCTGTTTTTAAACCCGACTGGTTAAGCTGCTTGGCGACAGCATAGGCAACATCCCCTCCTTTTCTAAGCCATTCCATACCCATGAACAACAGTTTGCAGACATTTGATGGTCTGACTTCGATCGCATCTTTAATCTGGGAGAAATCAAGTTCACTTTTAATATTTGCCCCAAAAGGAACAACTTTTACCTTGTCAGGATTAGCTTGATAAAATTCAATCGCCGATCTAGCTGCCCAGTCCGAAGAATAGATTGCCAGTTGACATTTTTCTAATGCCAATTTCTCCATTTGATGCCAGTCATGGACAACATCAGAATGCAGATTACTGTATTGAGGATAAAAATCAGCAATGCCAGCAAAAGTCGCATCTGCCCAAAAAGCCATTGGACGATCGCATTCTAAATAGGCTATGGGATCGACTGTAGCACTAAAAACAATCTCATTTTTTTGAGGGGAAAGTTTTTGCTCAACCTGTTTGGCATAATATTTCAAAGTTTGTGGATCGGGGTTTTTTTCATAGCGTTTTTGGTGACATGTTTGATAATAATGACGTTTTATTTTGCGAAGGCCTTTTAGGCAAATTGAATCTTTAAGTGGACCAGCGTAGTTAAGATCGATTGACTGCGAACGTAATGCTTCTGCAATATGGTATCCCGTTCCAGACCATTCGTCTAAACCAGTTAATCTTGTCGAATCATATACAGTTATATATGCTATTTTCATTTTCTATCTAATTTTTAATTTAAATATGGGTCAACAAAAAGTAGACGAGTAATTTATAATTACTTTATTTATTTTAAATGTAATAAGCTAACTTAATAAAACCTTTACGATAATAAAAAGTTAAATTAAACTTATTTTATTTATTAATAAAAAAAGATTAATAACTGCATAATGAAAGAACAAATAGTCAGATGACAAAGTAAAAAAACTATTGATCCAAGACGACAGTTTGATAGTTACCTGACTGAGTGATAACGCCTTGTTCTAGTCGATAGATGCGATCGCAATGTTCGATCGTACTGAGACGATGAGCAATGATAATAATAGTTTTGCTGCCAGAAAGTGCCTTAGTGGCATCAGTAATTAAGTTCTCAGTTTCGTTATCTAGGGCGGCGGTTGCTTCATCAAACACTAAAATTTCTTTTTCGTGATAGAGTGCGCGAGCAATACCCACTCGTTGACGTTGGCCTCCAGATAGCAATATGCCTCTTTCTCCTACCGTGGTGTTTAAACCCATAGGCAGATTTTCTACTACCTCGGTTAATTGAGCTGCGGCGATCGCATTTTGGACTCGTTGGCGATCAATTAAATTATCTGGTACGCCGAAAGCAATATTTCTTTCTAGAGTGTCATCAATTAGAAAAATAGATTGAGGAACATAGCCAATTAGGTTCTGCCATGCTCTTAAATTAGAGTAAACCGAAACACCATCAAGCAAAATATCTCCACTCTTAGGTGAAAGCAAACCCATCAAAACATCTACCAGGGTTGTTTTCCCAGAACCAGATTTACCAATCAGACCGATGGAATGTCCTTTTTTAATGGTCAAGCTGATCTGATCTAGAGCATTTGTTGCCCCGCTAGGATACTTATAAACTAAATTCTCAACGGCAATTTCTGACTGAAAATTAAGTTTTTTGGCTTGCTGTAGATCTCGCTGCTGGAAAGCACCAAAATCATCATTTTGAGCTTCAAACCTTTCTGCCTCTTTTAGTTCGGCAAATAATGAATCAAGAGAATGAATGTTGTATCTAATTACGCTGATACACGAAATGGTGTTACCAGTAGCGGGTAACAGACGAATTGAAGCAATAGCAAAAATACCAAAGATAGAGGTGAGGTTTTGGCTGTTGTCCTGATTAAAAGTTACAAACAGGAAAGCAAAGACAATTAAAAAACTGATAATTACAGCTTCAACTATGTAGCGGGGCAAGTTAGCATAGCCAGATGCTGACCCCATATTTTTTGAATACTTCTTAGCAGCCTCGTTCATTTGACCTTGAAAGTAAGGCTCACAGCCAATGATTCTAGTTTCTTTTAATCCCCCTAGTCCATGATTGAGGGTGCGAATCATTTCAGCAGAAGCATCAAAACCTTCTTTTCCCCAATGGGCAAGCTTCCCTTTTAACGGGTTCAATACAGCCAGGGCAATCAGCAAAACAATGGAAATTCCGACTGATGCTGCTGCATTGGTCGATACTAATAAGATTACTAGAGCAACAATTACTACTCCATTTGATATTGCAGTTAGTAAAGATAAGACTAAACCAATGCAAAAATGATCGGTAAATGTAACTACGCTTTGAACTAAATTAGCCGAATTTTTAGTTAAATGAAGTGTATAGGGAGCAGCTAAATAAGACTTCATCAATTTGGAACATAAATCACCTTTTAAACTATGAGAAAATTCGGCAATTGACTTTTGAGCCATAAAACCCAAAGCAGCTTTAATATAGAAAGTAACAACTGTAAATATACCGAAGCAAAGTATGAATTGTTGACTTGAACTAAAGGCAAATCTTACATATATATCATTGATCCAGCTATTATTAGTTATAAAATCTGAATTTGTTACCATAGCTGCAAAGGGTCCCATTAGTCCAACTCCGAGCATTTCAAATACAGAGCTGACCACAAACAGACAGCTTATGCCCAAGAAAGCTTTATGTTTACCTTTGGTCACGTAAAAAAACTTAGATAAAAATTTGTTCATCACTGGTAAAAAGCTGCTAAATATTTTTTAAATCAAATTAACTTTACTTTTTTTATCTGAAAACAATTCATATAAAATAAGCGGTTTAATTAAATTTTTTATCTATATATATTTTCAGTTATAACCTTGATAACTTGGTTTAGCAAATAAAGATCTAATATAACGGGTGTTTTTTGAATGAATTTTTGATAAAAAAAATGATAAAACCTCCCGTCGTAAAACAAGAGGTTAATTAAGTTTATTGTGAGTTGAACTATTAATTAAAATTTAGATAAACAGTGGCTGGAAAGCATCAGTAATAATAGAAACTTCACCACCACTAGCAACAGTAATATTCAGTAGTTTATCTTCTGTATATTCTGTAGATGCAAAGATAGGATCGGTAAAATCAAAGGTTGGAAAAATTCCAACAATTCGCTTACCAGTAACCGACGTAATTGTGGCTGTTTTATTACCAATGGTTACGCTTGTATCTGTCGTTAAGCCAGAGAAGTTGACCCCACCGATAGTAAACTGACCGCCACCTTTAGCAGGCGCGCGCCAATCTGATATTTCATAGGCAGTCATTGCAGTTATAGCGTCATCATCAGGCACAATTACTGCGACACGACTATCACTTTCGTTAAGACCAATAATTGCTCCAGCAAAACCAGTGATTACGTCTAAACCTTTGCTGTTATAGATAATTTCACCAGGATTATCACCAGGTTTAGTGGTGTAAAAGGGATTGACCTTAATTGGCTGTCCTTGGGCATCAACCAGATTAGGTTCCAGCAAATTAGTATTGTCTATCTTAGTTCCATCAGGAGAAAGTTTGACATTATGCAAAGATCCATTAAACTCTTGGGTCAGTAAATTACCTCGCAATTGACCACCAAAAGCAGTAGAGCGATATTCAATAATCCCCTGAATTGGTAGGTCAAATTGCCCAATCGGCGCGGTATAGCCATCCTTGCTTGGTTCATATGAAGGATGGTAGGTGTTTTGACGATTATCTGTCTTACCGCGATTACGATTAGGCTGACCGTAGTAATTGCCCTCCTCTACGATGTTGATCTCATTTAAAGGATCTAAATTAAAAGGTTCTTGGGTCGTGGCACTAAGAGAAACATCGCCAAAGCTAGAGTTAGCATCATTTTCCGTTGCATAGACCTTGCCGTTAGTGGCAAAAACTAAATCAAAAGGATTCCGCATGCCAGGGGCATAAACTGAGACATCAACTCCAGGAGCAACTTTAACAATGCCGCCAAAACCTTGGCTGGCTTCGGGATTGGGTATTGTTAGTCCTGCGGGGGCAACCCAATCAGCAGGTAGCTGATAGATAATCTTGCCGTTGAAATTGGGCTTGGTGATTTGTGCCTTAAGAATACCTGCGGTGAAGGGTGACTCATCAATGCCGCCAATTGCATCATCCGCAATCCCCGCATTAGTATTACTACCAGAGGTAATCAAAAGATCGCCATTGGCATCAAACGCCAATCCATTGACTCCATGATCGTGGTTGGAAACACCAATATTTTGTACTAGGGGATTAAGAGTATTAAAGTTTGCTCCTGTTAATACTGAGACTTGCCCACTATAGGGAGAAAATTCAGTCAGCTCATCAAACCCACCTTCACCGTATGCCGATGGATTGGCGTAAAACTTATTATGAGAAACATAAAGTTTTGGCTGGCTACCGTCGTTCTCAAAGGGATTGAAGGCAATACCAGTGATATTGGGATTAGATAGACCCTTAATTACATCAATACTTTGTTCACTAGTTACCTTATAATTATCGTCAAAGGTATAAGCCTTGATCAGTCCACTGGCTAATGCCACATAGAGTCTGCCATCGGGACCCCAAGCACTAGAAGTTGTCCCATAAAATCCATCTTCAATTTGAGCGATTTCTTGTTGCGGCTTGAATTTGACCTCGGTTAGATCGTTGTCAGTAATTTTAACTGTGACATCTGGTATGGTCAAAGCGCTGTAAGCACTATCGGTCGTAGCAATCGTGTGTTTAATAGTTGAAGAGTGAAAACTCTCTCCTAGAGTATCGTCGATCGCCTTAACCGTGACAGTTTGCGGGGTACTCCAATTTTGAGGAGTAAATATCAAACTATTTTTATCGACGCTAGTTTGACCGTCTAATTGCAGATTGATGGTCACGTTGGCAGTAGGTTGTTCATTGAGCAGTATTTGATAGGTGTCACTGTTACCACCTTCTGTTACCGCAGTGAGTTGCTGACTTTCTTCAACCAGTACCTTTGCTCCTTTAATGGGAGTAATGACAATGCCAGCTAAAGCCGCCTGATCTAACTGGGAAGTAAAGTTTAGATTGAGCTTGCCATCGGTAACTTTGGCGATATTGTGGATTTTTTGAATGTTGGCATCATTTTCCCCATCCAGGAAGGCGTTTCTCGTAGATCTGTAGAGATCTAAGTTGTTTAAAACAGTCTGTCCTTCTGAGGATACATTAAATATTCTTTTGTCAGCATCAGTGAAGTTTAATTCCGAAAAATGAAGGCTGACATTGTAGTTACCATTAGCTACAGGGATAGCATAAGAAAAATTAGTGCCAACTCGCTGGGACTGATAAATGAAATCATCTTTTGTATTATCAATCGGATTATAGGATGGAGCAATAGCTTGACCTCCAATAAAGTTAGCATCAGCTTGCCAAAGCTTACCAAAAGAGTCAACCGCATCTGCGCTAGCACCTGCATTAATCCGAATAACGCCGTCTGATACAGGGGTCAATACATTGAGGGCTAGTTTGCCTATAGTCTTGGCAGTTGTTGTGTTGCCACTAGTACCGCTAACTGCTGCTGCATTAATTGTTATGCTATAGTCTCCAACGTCGGCTACATCCCAAGTGCCTCCTGGTGCTGCAATGGAGTAGGTAGCGGTGCGAGGAGTTCCATTACCATTAGTATTGATACCAACTAAACTAACGGGTACGGTCGATCCATTAGGTGCAGTGATGGTAACATCATTGGCATCGATAGTTGCAACATCAATTCCAATATTGTCAGCGAAGGTAACGGAAAAATTAGCAGTAGTTGTACTATTGGTCAGTTGATTTAAGGTTACAGTATCTGAATTATCAGGGGTATTTTCTAACTTAACAACAGGTGCTATTTGATCGGCAACAGGTTTGGTAGGTACTAGCTCAATATAGTTAAGATTGAAATCATTAGACTTCATATCCAAACGTAACTCTTGTGTTCCTGCACTCAGATTGACGTTATTAATCACTACATTGGCGTAAGTTTGAAATCCTCCAGTATTGCCAAAGTTAGCCGAG